>JAYTIP010000207.1:0-2572 GCA_043731745.1 Elusimicrobiota bacterium
CCTGCTTGGCGCTGGCCAGCGTCATGCGCGTTAAGGGCGACAGCGCGCGCGAGCGCGCCTGGCTTGGGCGCGCGCTCAAGTTCGACCGGGGCGCCCTGCCATCCTCAGACCGTTTCCGCGCGCTGATGAAGCTCGGCCGACATAAGGAGGCGGTCGCCGTAGGCGAGCGCATTCTCGACGCGGGCGCGACGGTCAACGACATCCGCATCTTCTGGGACCCCTGGGAGTGGGGCGACCGGCGGACCCGGACGGCGCGCGTCAAGGAGCTGCGCGCGCTCGAACGCGCGCTCGGCGGACGCGTGACCTCTCCTTGGCTTCACTACTACCGCGCCGAGCTGCTCGGCCCGGCGTTGGGGCTCGTGGAGTTCGAGAAGCTCGCCGCGTTCCCCCGCGCGCGCTACGGCTGGATGTTCTCCAAGGCCGGGCTCTCCGCGCACTGCGACGCGCGCTTCGAGCGGGCCGCGTCGTGGTTTGAGCTCGCGCTCAAGAGCCGCCCCGTCGATTGGCGCACGCGCTGCTTCCTCGCCGAGGCCTACTTGTGCCTGCGCCGCCCCTCTGACGCGCACGCGGCGATGGACCTCGCCCTGCGCGAGGCGCCGCCCGAGGACAAGGGGCAGGTGCTCGCCTGGCGCGGCGCGCTCGAGCTGTGGGAAGGCCGCTACCAGGACGCGCTGGCGACCCTCGACGCGGCGCGCGCACTCGACGCGCAATGCGCGTACTGCTGGCGCGGGGCCGCCCTGCTCAAGCTCGGCCGCCGGGAGGAAGCGTTGGCCGAACTCGACGAGACCTTGCGGCGCTTCCCCCGCGACTTCGAGGCCTATGTCTGGCGCGGCGAGACCAAGCGCGAGCTCGGGCTGTACCGGGAAGCCCTTCGGGATCTCAATGAGGAATCCTACGACGATCCGACGCGCGAGCCCCCGATCTGGCTGTGGGCCCTGTTCAACCGGGGCCTCGTCAAGGCCGCGCTTGGCGACCACGCGGGCCTCGAGGCCGATTTCAACGCGATCCCCGCCTATGTGGCGGACTATCTCCGCGCCAAGACGGGGCTGACGGACAAGGCGTCTTTGCTGAAAGCCGGGCTCGAGCTGAGCCGCGGGTTCCGGCGCGAGGAATACCGGCAGGCGATATGGATGAGCTGAGCCTCGCGGGCATCGCGCACTTCAACGCCGGGCGCTTCGACGAGGCCCTGAGGGACTTCCGCGCCGCCCTGGAGCGCGGCGACGAGGACCCGCAGACGCGCGTCTTCCTCGGCCACGTCGCCGCCGCGCTCGGCCGTTACGAGGAGTCGGTCGCGGCGTTCGCCGTCGTGATCGCCTCCGAGCCCCGGCATCTCGACGCCTACGCGGGACTGGCCACGGTGCTCCTGCGCCGCGCCCCCGAGCGGGACGCCGCGGGAGAGGCTGCGCTCGCGACGCTTCTCGCCGTCAAGCCCGGCGACGACGCGTTCCGCGCGCGCCTCTGCGCGGCGCTCAAGACCTGCGCCGAGACCTTCCGCGCGGTCGGCGACCTCAAGACGGCGGAGAAGGCCCTCGGCCGCGCGCTCGCCCTCAAGAAGCGCGACGCGGCGGCCAAGAGCGAGCTCGTCGAGGTCCTGCACCGCCGCGGACAGACGGCGCTCGTCAGGGGCGAACTCGCCGAGGCGCGCAAGGAACTACGCCGGGCCCTGGCCCTCGCGCCCGGCCACGACGCCTCCCGGCGCGCGCTGTCGGCCGTCTTGTTCCGCTCGAGCCTCGCCCTCGTCTCGGCCGGGCGCCTGGAGGCCGCGGAGAAGGAGTTGCGTCTCGCGATCAAGTTCGAGCCCAGGGCGCGGAAACCGCGCCGCCAGCTCGGGAAAATTCGCGGCATGCGCGAGCGCGAGGCGAAGGCGAAGGAGACCGCGGCCCGGCGCGCGACCGCGCAGACCATCCGCCGTCTTTCCCGCCGCGGCGAGGCGGCCGTGGCCGCCGGACGATTGCAAGCCGCCGTCGCTCCGCTGCGCGAGGCGCTGAGCCTGGCGCCCCGAGACGGCGCCGCGCGCCGCCAGCTCGCCCAGGTCCTGCGCATGCGCGAGCAGGCCGAGCTGGCTTTGCTCAAGGCCGAGGCCCAGGCCAAGGCCGAGAAGGTCCGCGTCCTGCTCGAGAAGCTCAAGGCCTCCGGGCAGGCCTACACCGCGGCCGAGCGCGCGAGAAAGGCCCGGCCCCTGCTCGCCGCCATCCTCAAGCTCGATCCGCGCGGCGCGCGGGCGCGCTTCGTGGCGGGCGGAATCCTCTTCTCCGCGGGGAATGCCGCGCGAGGACGCGCCTTGCTGTCGGCCGCGCTCACCCTCGACCGTGGCGAGCTCGGCGGCGGCGAGGCCTTCACCGCCTTGATCAAGCTCGGACGCTACAAGGCCGCCGTCGCGCGCGCCGAGGCCGTGCTCGACGCTACGCCGACGCTCGACGACCTGCGCGCCTTCTGGGATCCGTGGGAGTGGGAGGCGCGGCCAACCGCCGCGCGGCTTAAAGACGTGCGCGCCTTTGAACGCGCCCTCGGCGCGCAGGCCGCGCGATTGCCTTGGGCCGCGTACTACCGCGCCGACCTGCACGGCCCCGAC
>JAYTIP010000208.1:0-2641 GCA_043731745.1 Elusimicrobiota bacterium
AGAAAAGTGGGAAAGTGGGAGGCCTGACACCAACTAAACTACCCTTTGAAAAATCTCTTCCACCACGAACCGTCGCCGCGGCCCGGAACGCCTCCGCGCGCGGCCTTGAGCTTGCGGTCGGCCGGAACCGTCGCGTCCCCCGCCACGCCGATCGCGAAGCGCACGCGCGCGAGCGTGCCGTTCGCGTCGGACTCGATCGCCTCGATCGGCACCTCGATGGGCACGGGCCCCGAGGCCGTCAGACCGCCGAATAGACGAGCCAAGTACTGCGCGATGTCCCGGGTGTCCACGATGCGGGCGAACACCAGGTCTCCCGCGTGGATATCCCCCGCGGCGAGCCCCTCGGGGTCTTCCTCGAGGGTGATCTTGAGAATAAGCAGGTCTTCCTCGGGCGGAGCGCCCGAACCGGGCTTTCCACGGCGAGCGGCCGGCGCCGGCACCTTGCGCAGGGACTGGAACTGGCCGAGGTCGAGGATATCCTTTTTCAGGCGCAGGCTCAAACCCGGATCACGAAAGTAAGAGCGCAGAGGGCCCGTGAGTTCGGCCGTTGCCTCGTCCGAATTGGCGGCGCGCAGGCGGTCGAAGACGGCGGGCTCGGCCGCTCGGAAGTGGGCGGCCAGGCGCTGCTCGACCTCGAGGCTCTCGGTGGGCAGGCTTCCGTCCCAAAGACGGCACCCGTACAGATGTTTCTCAAAGGCGAACCACTCCTCGTCGAGCTCAACGGAGCAGACGGCGGGATCGTAGGACATGACCGCCCGCGCGCGCAGCACCTTTCGCGTCTTAAGGTTCAGCACGACGAGGAAAAGCCCGTGCTGATTTTCGTTAGCGAGCACGAACTTGCCCTTGAGAGCGCAGATGTCGTTGAGCAAGCGGGGAATCTGGCGCACGGCCTCTTCGACTTCGAAGCCGCACATCTCGAGCGCGAGCTCCGCCTCGCCCCGGTCGCAGCCCGTCTCCTCCATGAGGAGCTCGATCTTGTCCTTCACTTAGTCCCTCGCGGGTGGGACTCGCCGTAGACTTGCTTCATGCGCTCGAGCGAGACATGGGTGTAGATCTGGGTGGTCTGAAGACTGACGTGGCCGAGCATCTCCTGGACCAGGCGAATGTCGCAACCGTGGTTCATGAGATGGGTGGCGAAGCTGTGGCGCAGGACGTGGGGCGTGATCTTTTTCTTGAGCGCGCTCGCTTTGACCCAGCGGTTGAGGACGAAGACGAGGCCCTCTTGAGACAGGCGCTTGCCCGTCGGCCCGGAAAACAGCGGCTCGCTGTCCTCTCGCGCGCCGTCGGCGAGGCATTCACGCAGGCGCTTGAGCGCGCCGTCTCCGACGGGGACCACGCGTTCTTTCGAGCCTTTGCCGAACACTCGCACGGTTCCGCTGAGGAAGTCGATGTCGCCGCGGTTGAGGCCGATGAGCTCGGCGCGGCGCAGCCCCGAGGAGTAGATGAGTTCGACGATGGCGCGGTCGCGTCGGCGTTGGGGCGAGTCGGTGCCCGCCGGAACGGACATGAGCTCCGTCATCTCGTTTTCAGTGAGGAATTTGGGCAACGGACGCGGCCTCTTCGGCAACGCGACGCCGAAGACGGGGTTGCCCTTGAGCTGGCCCGTCGAGCGCAAGTACTTGATGAAGGATCGCAACGCGGCCATGCGGCGCAGGATCGTGGCTCGGGCGAGCGCGCCGTCCTTTTGCAGGTCGGCCAGATAGGTGCGGATGTGCAGGCGCTCGATCTCGCCCGGCGCTACCGACGGGTGGCGGAGCAAAAAGGCGTCGAGGTCCTTGCCGTACGCGCGCAGCGTGTGCGGCGAGTAGTTGCGCGTCGCGCGCAAATGGGTCAGGAAACGCGCGGCCTGAAGGCGCAGGGGGCCCGGAGGCGCTTCTTCGCTCATCAAAGGGGCGTCAGCTCGCGGCCGGGGGCGTCGGGACCGAGGCTGGGGTCGGCGCCGCGGCCGCGGCGGCGGCTTCCGCGGCCTTGCGGGCGGCGATCTGGATCGCGCGCAGGCCCTCGCCCTCGACGCGAAGCTTCTCGCCCTCTTCCTTCGAGACCGGTTTCAAGTTGCGGCACTTAGGGTAGCCGGGGCAGGTGAGGAAGAAGCCGCGCTTACCGACGCGCAGCCACATGTGCTTCTGGCACTTGTTGCACGGGCGCGTGGTCTGAAGCGGGCGCGAGCCCTCGATCTTCTTGCCTTCGGGGTCGAGCGAGAAGGTGTTCTTGCACTCCGGGTAGCCGGAGCAGGCCATGAACTTGCCCTTGCGACCCGTGCGGATGACCATGGGCTTGCCGCACAGATCGCAGTTCTCCCCCGTCATCTCGAGGACCACCTTCTGGCCCTCGGGCGTCAGCTGGATCTTGCCCTTGCACTTGGGGAAGGTCGAGCAGGAGAGATACTTGCCGAAGCGCGACTCGCGGATGAGCATGGGCGCGGTGCAGATCGGGCACAACTCGTCCGACATCTTAGGCTCGATGCGCGAGGCTTCCATCTCGGTCTCGGCGGCGACGAGCGCTTTGGAGAACGGCGTGTAGAAGGTCTTGACCACGTCGGTCCAACCCGCCTGTCCTTCGGCGATCTTGTCGAGCTGGGCCTCGACATTGGCCGTATAGGTCAGGCTGACGACGTCGGGAAAGTGGCCCTTGAGCTTTTCGG
>JAYTIP010000209.1:0-17560 GCA_043731745.1 Elusimicrobiota bacterium
CGGCTCGAAGGTCAACCACCTCTCCTACATCGGCGACGCCGACATCGCCGAGGACGTCAACATCGGCGCCGGCACGATCACCTGCAACTACGACGGCAAAGAGAAGCATAAGACGACGATCGGCGCGAAAGCCTTCATCGGCTCGAACGTGAACCTGATCGCGCCGGTCAAGATCGGCCGGGGCGCTAAGGTCGCCGCCGGCTCGACCGTGACCGAGGACGTGCCCGACGACGCCCTGGCGATCGCGCGCGCGCGCCAGGTCAACAAGACTTGATATGGCGACCAAGACACTCGAGAAGCCGGAGGCGCGCATGGCCCATAAGATCGTCGAGAAGCCCCTTCCCATGGAAGGCGTGAAGACGCTGCGTGGCCTGAAGGTGTTCGCGGGCAACGCCAATCGCCCGCTCGCCGAAGACATCGCCAAGTATCTCGGCGTGCCCCTGGGCAAGACCCACGTCGGCCGCTTCGCCGACGGCGAGATCAACGTCCAGATCGACGAGAACGTGCGCGGCGCCGACTGCTACGTCATCCAGCCCACCTGCCGCCCGACCAACGAGAACTTGATGGAGCTCCTCATCATGATCGACGCGCTGCGCCGCGCGTCGGCGGGGCGCATCACGGCCGTCATGCCCTACTACGGCTACGCGCGCGCCGACCGCAAGACCGCGCCGCGCATGCCCATCACCTCGAAGCTCGTGGCGAACCTCATCGTGGAATCGGGCGCCAACCGCGTCATCACGATGGACCTGCACGCCGCGCAGATCCAGGGCTTCTTCGACATCCCCGTCGACCACCTCTACGCCGCGCCGATCCTCATCGACTACGTGAAGAAGAAGGCGCTCAAGAACCTCGTCGTCGTGTCGCCCGACGTGGGCGGCGTCGAGCGCGCGCGCGCGTTCGCCAAGCGCCTCAACGCCGGCCTGTGCATCATCGACAAGCGCCGCCCGCGCCCCAATGAGGCCTCGGTCTACAATATCATCGGCGACGTGAAGGGCAAGAACTGCTTCATTCTCGACGACATGGTGGACACCGGCGGCACGCTGTGTAAGGTCGCCGACAAGATCCGCGAGAACGGCGCGCTGAAAGTCTACGCGGCCTGCGTGCACGGCGTGCTGTCGGGCGCCGCTCATGATTTGATCGCAAAGTCGTCCCTCGAGGAAATGATCCTCACCGATTCGATCCCGGTTCATTCGCTGGCCGGGGGGAAACTGACGGTTCTGTCGATCGCGCCCTTGATGGGCGAAGCGATCGCGCGTAATCACCAGGGCAAGTCTATCAGCGCTTTGTTCGTCTAAAGGAAGTCTTTTTAGCAACTAGGAGAGTAATCAGTCATGGAAATCACGTTGAACGTCGAAGTCCGCGCCGAGAAGGGCACCAAGAAAGTCCTTTCCTCGCTGCGCTCGGAATCCCGAATACCCGCCGTCGTGTACGGCGGCGATAAAGGCCCCCTCAATGTCGCGTTGTCCGAGAAGGACCTGATGGCGGCCCGCCGCAAGGGCGGCGCCAACGCCATCCTCACCCTCAAGCACGCGAAGGGCCAGGAGACGGTCATCGTCAAGGAGCTGCAGCGCCACCCGGTCACCGACCGGCCGGTGCACGCCGACTTCCAGCGTATCTCGCTGACCAAGAAGATCGAAGCCAAGGTTCCGCTGAACCTCATCGGCGAGTCCATCGGCGTCAAGACCAACGGCGGCATGCTCTCCATCGACATGCGCGAGCTTCGCATCAAGGCGCTGCCGACCGCGATTCCTCAGCACATCGACGTTGAGATCTCGACGCTCGACCTCAACCAGAGCATCTTCGTCAAGGACCTCAAGCTGGCCGACGGCATCGAAGTCGTCGACGCCGCCGAGGCCACCATCGTCCGCTGCGTCATCGCCAAGGAAATCGAGGTCGCGGCTCCCGTCGTCGCGGTCCCCGGCGCCGAAGGTGCGGTCGCCGCCGAACCCGAGTCCGCCTCCACCAAGGGCAAGAAGGACGAGGACGGCAAGGTCATCAAGGAAGAGGCCAAGCCCGGCGCGCCTGCGGCCGGTGCGAAGGACGCCAAGAAGGAAACGAAGAAGTAAGCCTTTCCTCACATGGCGCTCAAGCTCGTCGTCGGTCTCGGCAACCCGGGCCCGGAATACGAGAAGACGCGCCACAACGTGGGTTTCCGCCTCGCCGACCTTTTGGTCGGCGGGGCGGATTCTCTTTGGAAGGACTTCAAGGGTCTCGGTGTGGCCGCCAAGGCCGGCGACATCTGGGTCGCCAAGCCCATGACCTACATGAACCTATCGGGCGAGTTCGTGCAGAAGTTCGCCGCCTATCACAACATCGCCTTGGCCGACATTCTGATCGTCTACGACGAGATGGCCATCAACCTGGGCAAGCTCCGGCTTCGCAAGAAGGGCTCGGCGGGCGGGCAGAAGGGCATGCTGTCAATCATTCAGCACTTCGGCACCGAGGAGATCTCACGCCTGCGAGTCGGCATCGGCCCTCAGCCCGAGCGCATGGACGCTTCCGCCTTCGTCCTGGGCCGATTTAATAAGTCGGAGGAGCTCGAGCTGGAAAAAGCGCTCGACCTGGCGCGCGAGGCGGTGGGCGTCGTGGCCAACTCGGGTGTGGACGCGGCCATGAACAAGTATAATCCCGACGCGCCATGAGCCCTTTACTGAAGATCGCCGTCGGCGTGCTCTCGGGCCTGCTCGGCCTCGGTTATTTATACCGCCCCGACCTCATCGAGCGCATGAACGCGGTCCTGCGCGACTACGTGCTCAACGACGCGTACATCGCGCTCGAGCGCAAGAAGTGGGGGATGTTCTTCCTGCTCGTCTCCTTCTTCTTCCTGTATGTCGGCTGGACCGGCCTCAGGCGCTGACGCCGTCATGAACGCCGAGCTCGAGCCTCTCGCCCGCGAAGCCGTGGCGTGGATGAAGGCCCAATCCGCCGAAACCCAGGCCGAGGTCTACCTCTCGCGCGGCGAAGACCGCGGCCTCTCCCGCCGCGAGGGCCAGCGCGACGGCGTCGACGCCAGCGAGACCTCGGGTGCGGGCGTGCGCGTCGCGCGCGACGGCCGCGTCGGCTTCGCGGCGGCGGGCGGCGCGGATCTGGCGGCTCTCAAGGAATTATACGCTCGTGCCGTGGAGCAACTGCCTTTCTCGGGCGCCGATCCCCGCCGCGTTCTGCCGGGCCCACAGCCCTCTTCCGTGGACGCCGCGCTCGCCGCGACGCTCTGGGATGACTCGCTGTTTTCAGCACCTTGGGAGCGCGTCGAGAAAAGCCTGGCCGAGGCCGAGGCCGCCGCTTTGGCCGTGCCCAAGGTCGCGCGCGTCATGCGCGTCGACTACGCCGAGAGCCGCGGCGCCGTCGTCGTGGCCGGCACCTCCGGCTTATTTGCGAGCGAGCGCGGGGGCTCGGCCAGCGTCTCGCTGGTCGTCGCGGCCGAGTCCGGCGCCGAGCTTCAAATCGGCGAAAGCGATCGGGGGGAACGCCGCGCGGATGCCCTCGACTTCGTCGCCGCGGGCCGCGACGCGGGCCTGCGCGCCGCGGTGATGCTCGGCGCGCGCCGCGCCAAGGGCGGCCGCCGCGCGGTGCTCTTCGAGCCCTGGGTCGCGGGCGAGTTTCTCGAACTGCTCGCCCAGCTCCTGTCCGCCGACGAGGCCCAGGGCGGACGGTCGTTGCTCGCGGGAAAGACCGGCAAGTCCGTCGCCTCGTCCTTGGTCACCTTGCGCGACGACCCGCGACGCCCCGGCGGCCTGGGCAGCGCGCTCTACGACGACGAGGGCCTGCCCACGCGCGACAAGGCGATGATCGAGGCGGGCGTCCTGCGCGAATTTTTCCACGATTCCGCGACCGCTGCACGCGAAGGATCTCGTAGCAACGGCTGCGCTTACCGCGAGTCCTACACCGGTCTGCCGGGCCCGGGCGCGTCGAATCTGTATCTGGCGCCCGGAAAGATCACGCGTGAGGCCCTCATCGCCGAGACGGCCTCCGGCCTTCTCGTTGGAGAAGTCCTCGGCATGCACATGGTCGACCCCGTCTCGGGCGCGTTCTCCGTCGGCGTCTCCGGCCTGCAGATCGAAAAAGGCGTCGTGACCAAGCCCGTCAAAGGCGCCATGATCTCCGGCAACCTGCTCGACCTCTTATCGCGCGTCGACGGCGTCGCCTCGGACCTCACCTTCTCCGGCTCCCTCGGCGCCCCCACCTTCCGCGTCGCCTCCCTCGACATCGCCTAATTGGTGTCAGGCCTCCCACTTTCCCACTTTTGAAATCTGGTGTCAGGCTTTGCGTTTTGCGTAACTCGGGAATTAGCCCCAGTAATTTTTCATGTAGCCGCCCTCTTCGGGCTTCTGAGTACGCTGGACGAGATCGATCAGACGGCGGAGAGACTTTTCCTGCCCACCCGTCAGATTGAACGCTAATCCGTAGTGACGGACGCTCGTGTCTTTCGCGGAGTAGCCCGCGTCGCGCGCGACGCGGCCGGGGAGATCGAGCTCGCCCTCCTGCCACTTCAGATGCAGCCGGTAGGTCGAGCCTATCTTCAGCAGACCTTTGACGCTCAGAAGGCCGCCGCTCAGGCTGACATCGAGGAGGCGACCCTCACCGATCCGCACCCCGCCCACGGGCCCGCTAAACACCTCGATGACGAGGTCGCTCGGGAATCGCGCGTTCGTTCGATTCGACGGATCCATAAGTTAAGGGTACTGAATCCCGATTACGGGGTCATTTCAGCGTTTCATGGAGAAAGATACGCAAAATGCAAAGCCTGACACCAGATTTCAAAAGTGGGAAAGTGGGAGGCCTGACACCAATTCGGGCTAGCTGGAGCTGGAGGTGTAGCGCGCGACGCTGTTCTTCCAGAAGAGCCAGGACAGCGGGAGCGAGACGGCGCTGAGGGCGAAGGCGTAGGCGATCCAGGGGGCGGAGAGGCGGCCGAGCAGGGCTTTGGCGGGGAAGGTGGTCATGACCGCGATCGGGATGCCGAGGGTCAGCGCCCAGCGCACGGCGGGCGCGTAGACGTCGACGGGGAACTTGCCCATGAACATCACGTCGCGGTAGATCCAGATGGCGCTCTCGAGCTCCTGGGTGCGCACGGCGAGGGCGGCGACGAGGACGTGGATCGAGAAGATCAGGACCACGCCGTTGAGCATGAGCAAAGCGTAAGCCGCGTAGTTCCACGCTCCGAGCGGAGGAAGGCGCGCGAACACCATGCCGGTCATGAAAATCACGGGCAGGATCGTGATGATGTCGAGAAAGTCGACGCTCGAGCAGGTCATGCGGAACAGCGGCGAGCAGGGCTGGACGAGGTAGAAGTCGAAGTCGCCCTCGCTGACCGTGCGCCGCGCGCCGTACACGCCGCGAAAGAAAATCTGCGCCGACATGTCGACGAGGTTGTAGGTCATGAAGAACAGAGCGGTCTCGACGAGATTGTAGCCCGCGACGGTCTCCACATGCTGGAACACCGCGGCCATGAAGGCGAAGAAGAAGAGCAGCCGGATCATCTTGCCGAGCAGGAAGCCGAAGGAGCCCAGGCGGTAGGTGAGCTGGGCTTGCATCGCCATCGAGGCGGTGCGCAGCCAGATGCGCCAGTATTTCCGCAGGATGGTCACCCGCCCTCCGCGGAATAGGAGCGCACGCCGCGTGCGAACACCGTCATCGCGGCCGTGAAGACGACGGCGAGCCACAGCGCTTCCATCCCGATCAGACGCACGGCCTCGGTCGAGGACACCTTCTCGAGGAAGACGCGCACGGGAAAGTACACCATGTAGGGAAACGGCGTCGCCTCAAGGGCCTTGCGCAGGCCGAGGGGCAGCACGTCGAGCGGGAAGAAGGCCCCCGCGGCGAACTGCAGGAACAGTTCGAAGCAGAACAGGGGCCCGCCCGATTCCGAGGTCCAGAAGGCGAGCGAGCTGATCATGAACTCGAGAAAGAAAAAGATCAAAGACGAAAGCACGACCGCCGTGCCGAACAGCAGCCAGGTCACGGGGTCATGGGGCAAAAACAGCGCGCCGCCGGTGAGCCAGGCGAGCAGGGCGACCTCGAAGATCGACGCGGCGACATGGACGGTCTTCTGCGCCAGGTCGAGAGCGAGCGCGTAGCCGTAGTATTGAAGGGGGCGAATCAGATACGAGGAGATTTTGCCGCTCGAGATCTCCCCGACGAGCTGCCAGCCTCGGCCGGTGAACACGAAGGAGCGCAGGATGTTGAGCGCGAGGACATAGGTGAGCATCTGTTCGCGCGTGTAGCCCAAAAAGTTCGTTTTGTCGCCGATCAGCGCCGTCCAGAACGAGTACAGGCTCACGACGATCGCGAAGCCGCCGAGGCGGTCCATGATCAAGGTCGACCTGCGCTGCAGCGTCTCCTGAAGCGCGATCTGGTAAGCGACCCAGTACTTTTTCATGAATGGGAGAACAGCCGCCGCACGATGTCGTCGATGGCGACTTCTTCCACATTCAGGTCGGCGACGGGGTAGGAGCGCAGAAGGGACGCGGCGCTCGCGGCCATTTTTTCGCGCGGGACCTCTAAGGTCACGGTGCGATCCTCATATTTGACGACGGTGCCAAGGCTTTTCAGGTCGGCGGGCTCGACCTCGGTCGTGAAGCGCGCGCGCATTATTTTGTGATCGGCGTAGCGTTCGACGAGCTTTTCCAGCGAGCCGTCGTACAGAAGCCGGCCCTTCTCGATGACGATGACGCGCTTGCACAGCTCGACGACGTCGGTCATGTTGTGGCTGGTCAGCATGATCGTCGAGCCGGAGCGCTTGTTATAGGATTTGATGAACTCGCGCACGGCCTTCTGCATGACCACATCGAGGCCGATCGTGGGTTCATCCAGCAGAAGCAAGCGCGGACGGTGCAGAAGCGCCGCGGCCAACTCGCAACGCATGCGCTGGCCGAGCGAGAGCTTCTTGACGGGCACCGTCAGATGCTCACCAAGCTGGAGAAGCTCGACGAGCTCGTCGAGATTGCGCCGGAAATCGGCCTCGCCCAAACCGTAAATCGCCTGGTTGAGCTTGAAGGTCTCGTAGGCCGGGATCTCCCACCACAGCTGGGAGCGCTGGCCCATCACGAGCGAGATCGAGCGTTGAAAGGCGGGCTCGCGCTTCCACGGGACATGCCCCAGCGCCGTCGCCTCGCCCGCGGTCGGCGTGAGCAGGCCCGAGAGCATCTTAAGCGTCGTGGTCTTACCCGCACCGTTGGCGCCGAGGAAGCCCACGAGCTCCCCTTCCTGAATCGAGAAGGTCACGCCGTCGACGGCGCGCGTGTCCTTGTACTGTCGGTCAAACAGGGATTTGACGCCGCCCCACAAGCCCGGCTCCTTGACCGGCGAGCGGTAATCCTTGGTGAGGCCCTTCGTCTCAATCGCTAAGGCCACGCGCTACCCGCGCCGGCCCATTTCACTCATGTACGAAAGAGTTTTGAGGCCGTCCATGCGGTCGAGGTACACGAGTCCGTTGAGGTGGTCGGTCTCGTGCTGAACGACGCGGGCGGGAAAGCCCTCGTAGATCTTCTTAAAAGGTTTGCCGTCGATGCCGTGGCCGGAGAGCTCGAGCTTGGAGTGACGCCGCACCATGCCGCGCAGATCGGGCACGGACAGACAGCCCTCCCAATCTTCCTCCGTCTCGTCGCCGATGGGCTTGATGACGGGGTTGAACACCACGGTCAAGGCGATGCCGTCGGGGTGGCGCTTCGTGCCCTTCGGAAGTCCCATCACGAACACGGACAAATCTTCGCCTACCTGATTGCCGGCGATGCCGACGCCGTCGTACTCGTCCATCGTGATCGCCATCTCTTCGATGAGGCGATGCATGTCCTCGGAGCGGATCTCCTCGGGCTTGAGCTTGCGAAGGATCTTGCGCAGGACGGGGTTGCCGAGCTGCGTGACCTTGCGGGTGGCGGGGCCGACGATTCGGGCGGTCATGGGGACATTTTGCCATATCCGCCCGGAGTTCGTCAGCCGGGCACATCTCTCATTGCGGTTTGTTGCTTTAAAGCAACGAACCAAAAATAGAACGATTCTATCGTGACAAATCAGTCATTCCAGAAAGGTACGCTTACGACATGTTTGAAGTTTTCAGGACTGCCGTCTGCATTTCGATGTTGTCGGCGAGTGCATTCGCTTCGGCTACCGCGTTAAAGCGTGACCCGACGATTTCTTCGGGGGACATGGGCGAGATTGATCGGCTTAAGTCACTCGATGATAAGCCTGCGGTTCGACATTCGAGTGCGAAAGAGGAAGAAGTGCCTCGGGTTGTTCGCGCAAAAAAGCGCGTCATGACGCTTCGGCCCGACAAAACCGTCGAAGGCATCACATTACAGGGGATCGTCAGTGCGGCGGACGGGAAGAGAAAGGCGATCATAAATAATGAGGTGGTTGGGGAAGGCGAGCAAGTCGATTTCTCGATAGAGATCCTCAATATTTACGCCGATAGCGTCACCGTGCGAGCGCCGATACGGCAACGACGACGCAAGTGATTTTGATACTCTCATCAATCGATGGGTAAGCGCATCGTCGTGAAGGTTGGCTCGGGCGTTCTGTCCGGCGGAGGGGAAGGCCTTCACGCCGCGACTTTACGCCGCCTCGCGACGGAGATCGCCGCAGCGCGGGCGGGCGGAGCCGAGGTCGTGCTCGTGTCCTCAGGCGCGATCCTGGCGGGGCGCGAGCGCTTGAAGCTCGAGGCGCGGCCCAGCGTCCAGCTCAAGCAGGCCGCGGCCGCCGTGGGTCAGAGCCGTCTCATGCGCGCGTGGGAGACCGCCTTCGCGCGCTCGAAAATCACCGTGGCCCAGGTTCTCCTGTCGGGCGACGACCTGCGCGACCGCGGACGCTATCTCAACGCGCGCAACACCATGCTGACCCTTCTACGTTTGGGCGTGGTCCCCATCGTGAACGAGAACGACACGGTCGCCGTCGAGGAGATCAAGTTCGGTGACAACGACGGGCTGTCCGCGCTCGTCGCCGGGCTCGTCGACGCGAGCCTGCTCGTCCTGTTGACCGATCAGGAAGGCCTGTACAGCGATGACCCACGCTCCAATCCGGACGCACGCCTGATCTCCGAAGTGCGCGCCGGCGCCGCGGCGGCCCGCACGGGCAAGGCCGGGCCGAAGGGAACGGGCGGCATGGAATCGAAGGTGCGCGCGGCCTCGCAGGCGGCGGAGGGCGGTGTGCTCGCGGTCGTGGCCAACGGCATGAAGGCGGGAACGCTCGCCTCCGTGCTCTCGGGCGCTTCGACGGGCACGCGCTTCGTGCCCGAGGAGAAGCCGCTCGACAAACGGCGGCAGTGGCTGGCGTTCGCTTCGAAGCCCAAAGGACGGATTTTAGTCGACGCGGGAGCGCGTGAGGCGCTCACCGGGAAAGGGAAGAGCCTGCTTGCGTCCGGGGTGAAGGGAGTGAGCGGTTCGTTCGAGACCGGCGACGTGATCGGGATCGCGGTCGACGGGGTGGAGTTCGCGCGGGGGCTGGCGAACTACGGCTCAATGGATCTCGCGAAGATCAAAGGTTTGAAGACCTCGGAAATCGAGGGCGTCCTCGGGAGCAAGCCTTCAGATGAGGTCGTTCATCGCGACAACCTTGCCGTGACGCGAAAATGAGCTCAACTGTCGGCGCCGACAGTTCAATTGTGAATAGTGTGGATAAGCCATGAATATCGAGCAGATGGCGCGTGACGCCAAATCGGCGTCGAGAGTTCTCGCGAAGGCGCCGACGAGCCTGAAGAATCGGGCTTTGCGCGAGATGGCCAAGGCTTTGCGCCGACGCGCTGGGAAAATCTTGACGGCGAACGGAAGGGAGCTCGCGGCGGTGAGAAAGACGGCCCGGAGCGCCGCCTTTGTCGAGCGGATGACTTTGAACGGCAAACGGATCGAGAACATTGCGCGGGCCCTGGAACACGTGGCGGGGCTGTCGGATCCCGTTGGCAAGACGACGGCTTTTGGCCTTCGGCCGAACGGATTGAATATTAAACGGATGAGAGTCCCGCTTGGAGTCGTGGCTATCATCTACGAATCGCGTCCCGGAGTGACCGCCGACGCGGCAGGACTTTGCATCAAATCCGGTAATGCCGCGATTTTGCGCGGCGGTAAAGAAACGGTTCTCACTAATTCCGTGATCGCCGACGCCCTCCGTGAAGGTCTCAAGAAAGCGGGATTGCCGCCCAGCTCGGTCGGGTTCGTGAATGACCCTGACCGCGCGGCGGTGCGCGAACTGCTTCAGCTCGATACTTTGATCGATCTCGTGATTCCACGCGGCGGGCCCGAGCTGACGACGGCGGTGCGGCACGAGTCGTTGATTCCAGTGCTCGCCCACGACAAAGGTCTGTGCCATACCTACATCGACGAGAAGGCCGATCTCGCGATGGCGCTCAATATCGCGTTCAACGCGAAGGCGGAGAGACCGGGCGTGTGTAACGCCATGGAGACCTTGCTGGTCCACGAGAAGATCGCCAAACGATTCTTGCCGCTCATGGCGGAGAAGTACTCGGCCGGTGGAGTCGAGCTCAGGGGCGATCCGAAAACCAGGAAGATTCTGCCCGGCATCAAGGCCGCGAGCGAAAAAGATTGGGACACCGAATACCTCGCGCTCATTCTGTCGGTGAAGGTCGTCAAGAACATGGACGAGGCGCTCGCGCACATCGCCAAACACGGCTCGGGCCTGGCGGAAGCTATCGTGACGAGCGATAAATCCCGCGCTGCCCGCTTTCTAAAGGAAGCGGACGCCGGCGCGGTGTATCACAACGCCTCCACGCGCTTCACGGACGGCGGAGAGTTCGGCCTCGGCGCGGAGATGGGGATCAGCACGCAGAAGCTTCACGCGCGTGGACCCGTCGCGCTCGAGGGGCTGACCTGCGAGAAGTTCGTCGTGCACGGACGCGGGCAGGTGAGATGCTCGACCTGAAAGGCAAGAAGGTCCTGATCACCGGCGGAGCGGGCGGGCTCGGAACCGCGCTCGCGCGCCAGTTCTCGGCGGAAGGCGCCGAGGTCGTCCTGTGGGACTTGAAGGCTCCGGCGGCGGATTGCCGGTTCGAAGCGGTGAACGTCGCCGATCGCGCGGCGGTCGCCGCGGCCGCTCGGAAGCTCGGCGTGGTGGACGTGCTGGTCAACAACGCCGGCGTCCACGCCCCCGGTGATTTCCTGGACGGAAGCGAGGCCGACGCCGCGCGCCAGGTGGACGTGAACCTCAATTCCTACATCTGGTGCGCGCGGGCGTTTCTGCCCGGGATGATCGAGCGCGGCTCGGGGCATCTCGTTTACACGGCATCGGCCGCGGGACTTCTTGGCGTTCCTGGCATGGCGGTGTACAGCGCGACCAAGCACGCGGTGGTCGGGCTCGCCGAGTCGATCCGTATGGAATTGCTCCGCGCCGGCCGTCGCGGAATCGGCACGACGATCGTGTGCCCGAGCTTCATCGACACCGGCATGTTTCCCGACACCAAGCCGCCGTTGTTCACGCCGTGGCTCAAGCCCGAAGATCTCGCTGAAAAGATAGTCGCCGCGGTCAAAGCGGACCGGCTCTATGTGCGCGAACCGGCGATGGTCAAGCTCATCCCTCTGCTCAAAGCGTTGCCCCGTCCCGTCGCGGACGCGCTGTGCGCGCTGACGGGAATGGACCGTTCGTTGCGCGGCGTTCCGTCACAAAAAGTTACCCCCCAGTAGGCCTTGACGCCCTCCGGAATCGGGGCTAAAGTGAGGGTAAGATGGTCGAAAATCTCGAGCACTTGATCCGACGCGCGGCGTGCGATCCGCGCAGACCGCGCACGGCGCTTTTTAAGGAGCTGTTGCGTTCGGAAACCTATTTGCTGACCGTGGATTCGCCGCTGGATGAAGGCGAGGTCAAGCGGATTTCCAAGCCCGACGCGTCGTTTCCGGTTTGGGCCGACAAGGATCCCGAGCTCGGAGGCGTGTGGGTGCCGGTATTCCCCGCGCGCGACCGAGTGCGCGACTTCGTGGCGGCGCGCAAGCTCCAGACGCCGCGGGGCAAGGAATTTTTGTGGATGGGCCACATGCCCGGGCAGGTGTTCGGACTGCTTCGCGGCGTCTCCCGCTTCGCGGGCATCAAACTATTTCTCGATCCGGGGCTGTCGGTGAGCGTTCCGTGGAGCGAGGTGCGCGCGTTGTCGGAGGGGAAGGTCGTCGACGAGGGTCCTCGTTGCTACGAACTGCCGTTCGACCGGCTCGTAATTCCGGCCGGGGCGCGGCTGTCGTTCGGCAAGATGAAGCCCTGGCCCGGCGAGGAGAAACCGGTCTTGTTGCTGATGCCCGAGGCCGGACGCTTCGCGCCCGAGGATTTGCGGCGGCTCGTGCGTCTGCCGCTGGGTGATAAGCACGCGTGGGTTCCGGTGCGCCATTTCTTGCAGATTTTGCGCCGTCTCAAGACGACGAACGGCGAAGGTGACCGCTACCTCGAAGACCTGTTCGCGTCCTTGCTCGCCTTTGAGATGTACGGCGAGGCTGAGGCGCTGTGCGAGTGGTTTGAGCAGCGGGGCCACCAGGCGTACGCCTGGATCGGCCTGTCCGCGATATACGGGCGTTGCGGGCGCATGGACGAATGCGCGTCGTTGTGCCGCCGCGCCATCGCCAAGTATCCCGAGGAACGCTCCTTCCACATCAACGGGATCCGTGCCCTGACGGCCCTGGGGCGCACCGAAGAAGCCGCGCGTTGCGCGGCGGCGGCCATGGCGCGCTTTCCCGAGGACCGAATCGTGGCGGAATTGTCCGCCAAGCTGGCTGTTACGGTCTCGTAAAAGAGCGGTAAACAGCGTAAAAATAGGGTGAAATCGGGTAGGACCCTCTTGCGTTCCGGCGTCGTCGGGTCTACACTGATCGAGACGCGGGAGGATGTATGAGCGAGCAGAATAAATCCAACTTTCAGGCCCTGGGCGCCGGCTTTCTCGGCTTCGCGGCGGTCATGGTGGTCGGAGGCGGCGCTCTGATGCTGCACAACTCCCACCAGGCCAAGCTCGCCGCCCATCCGGCCGCCGCGGCCGCTCCAATCGACCTCGGCATCGCCTCGCCGCGGCCCATGTCCTCGGGCCTGAGCGCGCTCAAAGAGCAACGCCAGGAGAGCCCGGCGCCGCTGATCGGTGATCAGTCCTCCGCCGCTCCCGCGCCCGGGGCTTCCTCGGTCGTTGCCTCCGAGGGCCGCACCGCCGCCGACTCCGCGCCCAAGGCCGCCGCGCCGGCGGCTCAAACCGCTCAAGCGGCCCGCTCGGCGGAGGGCGCCGCGGCATCCGAGCTGGAGACGAGCGAACATCTCGCTTCGACGGGCAACGGCTCGACGGCGGAATCGGCCGTGAAGAACACCTTGCACAGTAAGCAGGCGCGCAAAGCCAAGAAGAGTGAGACCACCGCGAGCGCCGGCGCCGCCAAGACGGACGCCTCGGGCGACGCGATCGCCTCGGTGCACTACGGCGTGACGAACCGCAATGAGTTGATGGGACGCGCGGCGGGCCCGGTGTACAACTTCTCGGGCGGCGCCAAGGGCGGAGACACGGCCGCCAAGGGTCAGCTGGCCGGCGGCGACGCCAAGGCCCAGATAGCGGACATCAGGAAGCAACTCGAGAACGCGAACCTGCCGCCCGAGCAGCGCGCGTCTTTGCTCAAACAGATCGACGCCGCCGGCGCTGCCGCCGAAGGGAAGTAGACGGGCGTTCTAGTAGGGGAACAGCGCGTCGAGCGGCTTTTCCTCGAATTCACCCAGAGGCTTGAGTTGGTCGATGCCCACGCGGTCGCGGTGCCCGAGGATCCAGACAGTTAACGGTTTGGATTTAAAACGCGTCGCGAACGACTGCAGCTCCGGCAAGGTGTACTTGAGCGCGCGCGCGAAGCGCTTGGGCCCCGGGTCCCCGCCCGTCAGTCCCTGGTCTTCCCAGCCGATGACCGCGCCCGGAATGCCGCGGAAGCTCACCGGGCTCGTGCGGTAGGATTCCTCGATGGCCTTGGCGGTTTCGTGGAAGCGCTTATCGGAGGCGGGAAAATCCTGGAAGAGCGCCGTCATGAGCTTCACGGCTTCCGGCGTCTTGTCGGCCTGGCAGCCGAGGCGGCCCCAGAGCTGGGTGTCGTCGCCTTTGTCGGCCACGACGGTGTGGCCGCCGGAGGCGGAGTAGGCCAGCGCGCGCGACTCGCGTACTTCCTGGAAGATCACCGAGCTCATGTCGCCGCCCATGTAGTCGGCGTAGAACTGGTAGTCGACCACGTGCTCGGGATCGTAGGTCTCGTCGGCGGCCATGAACCCGACTTGAGCCTGCACCATGTCGCGGTGCGTAAACAGCACGCGCGGGCCCGTCGGGCGCAGAAGCTTGAGCGGCACACGCGCCGGAACGGGCCTGAGGCGGCGGCCGCTCTCGAGCAGCTTGCCGATCTCACGCGGCGCGCGGTTGCCCACGTAGGCCACGCGCGCGGGGTGCAGGGCAAAATCGCGGATCAGGGACTTGAGGCGGGATTCGTCGAGGGCCTTGAGCTCGGTGTTGCTTAACCGCTTGAGCACCGTGCTCTCGCGGCCGCGGCCGGCGAGCTGGCCAAGGGCGAAGTGCACCGCGCCGGGGTTCTTTTTCTCGTCTTCGCGCGCGCCGAGCTCGACTTCGATCAGCTTCGCCAGAGTTCCGGGCTCGATGTTGGGCCAATCGAAGCGTTGCGCGGCCAGCTCAAGCGAGGCCCAAAGGTTCCGGTCAAGGCCGGAGATGTGGACGCCGGTGTCTTGATCCGAGCAGGAGTAGGTGAGCGAGGTCCCCAGCGCGAAAAGCTTCTTCTTGAACTCGTCGGCCGTCCAGGGGCCGGCGCCCGCGAGCTCGAGCAGGTCGACGGCGGCGCACAGTTCCCGGTCCGTGCGGGAGCCGCGCTCGAAGTAGAACGACAACGAGAACAGGTCGTTGTAGGGATTTTGCGCCGAGTACAGCTTGCCGCCCTCGATGGGCGTGATCTGGTAGTCGCGCCCGGAGACGAGCCAGCGGGGCTCGATGGGCGCCGCCGGGATCGCGAGGACTTCCTTCAGGAACGCGGATTCGCGCGAGGGGTCGATCGCGACGTGCGTGAACGCGGGCTTGGTGATCTTGGGGATCTCGGGCTTGGCGTCGCGGCGGTAGACGACGACGCGGTCGGCGCCGAGGTATTTGTTGGCGACGCGTACGACGTCGGCCTTCGTGATCTTTCGGATGCGGTCGAGGCGGCCGACCGTGCGCTCCCACGGCTCGAGGCCGGCGAACGACGACCCCATGACGGCGACGCGCGCCTCGTTGGACTCAAGCTGGCCCTTCTCGGACAGTTCGAAGTTCGTGATGACGGCGGCGACGTCTGCATCTGAGAAGTCGCCGGCCTTGAGGGAGTCGATCGCTTCGAGCAGCAACGCTTCGGCCTGCTCCGGAGTCTGGCCTTTTTTGGGCGTCGCCCAAGCGTGCCAGGAACCCGCGTCGTTGCGCATGTTGGGATAGGAGCCGGAGGCTTTGACCTTCTGCGCCTGGTTGAGGCGCAGATTGAACAGGCCCGCGGCCGCGTTGTCGACGATCATGTCGAGCACCGAGAGGGCGTCGGCGTCTGGGTGGGAGTGGGGCACGGTGAGCCAGGCGAGCTCGACCTTCTGCTCGGCCTCGTACTTGACCTCGTACTTCTCCTCGCCCTTGGGCTTGGGCAGCTCCCATTTCGGGAGCTCGGGGAGCGCGTGCGGGGTCCAGGTTCCGAAATTCTTTTTGATGAGCTCGAGCATTTTGGCGCGGTCGAAGTCGCCGGAGAGCACGATCGCCATGTTGTTGGGGGCGTACCAGCGATCGTAGAAGGCGTACATCTTGGTCAAGGACGGATTCTTGAGATGCTCGATGGTGCCGAGCGTGGTCTGCTGGCCGTAAGGGTGGGCCTTGTACAGGCGGTTCTCGATCTCGTCGTGAAGAATGCGCTCGGCATTGTCCATCGAGCGGTTTTTCTCTTCATAAACGGTCTCGATCTCGGTTTGGAAGAGTCGGAACACCGGGTTTTTGAAGCGCTCGGCCTCGACCTTCGCCCAGGCCTCGGCGCGGTTGGCGGGAATGCTGACGACGTAGACGGTCTGTTCGTCGGAGGTGAACGCGTTGAGGGCCTCGGCGCCGATGGAGCGATAGAAGCGGTCGAACTCGTTGGGCACGGCGGAGGCGGAGGCGGCGATGTTCTCGGCGTCGATCTCCTTGTAGATCTTCGCGCGGCCGGCGTCGCTCTTGGTCTTGAAGAGATCTTCGTACAAAGCGCGGATGCGCTCGAGGTGCGGCTTTTCCTTCTCGTAGTCGAGCGTGCCAAGGCGGCCCGTGCCCTTGAAGAGCATGTGCTCGAGGTAATGGGCCATGCCGGTGCTGTCGGCGGGATCGTTCTTGGAGCCGGCGCGCACGACCACCCGGGCCGAGATGCGAGGCTCGCCTTTATTGGGGCTCAGGTACACCGTCAGGCCGTTGGGCAGACGATGAATGCTGACGCTGAGCGCGTCGTCGGGGCGCGGAATTTCCTGGACCGCGGGAGTCGCCGGCGCGAGGATCGAGGCGGGCTTGGTCTTCGCCGCGACGGGAACGGCCAGGGCGACGGCGAGGATCCACGGCGCGATAGTCTTCATGGCTTCTCCTGAGAGGGGGGCGTCACGGCGGCGGGCTGGGGCTTTGGCTTGGGCTTCTTGGCGGGCTTGGGAGGTTCGGGCGGGAGCTTGACGATCGGGCCGGCTTGGATGGCCGACCAGGTGTAATGGTTCTGCGCGTTCCAGAGAATCCAACCGCGCACACCCTGTTCCTCGGCGGCGACTATTTGGGCACGCACGTGTTCGTGCGTGTAGCGCACGCCCATCGAGAAGTCCTGGAGATACGGGCGCAAAGAGGCGGGGCGCTCTGAGAGCCGCTCCAGCGCGTCCTTGATGCCGTGGTGAATGGTTTCGTAAGGCGCATGGTTTGGATTTTTGAGGCCGTACTCGCCGTGCGCGTAGTGCGACGGATACATCATCGGAGAGACGAAATCGACGAGGTCGGCCATCTGGTCCAGAGTTTGGCCGATGCCCATGCCGTTATCGACGCTCGTGGTCAAGCCGAAGGTGTCGATCGACATCTTAACGCCCAAGGGCTTCAGTCGCGCGCCCGCGACGGTCAGGAACTCTCTTAAATTCGCGGACGCCGTTGCCGCCGTGTGGTCCTTGCGGGAGTAGCGGCACTGGCGCGTCTTGCCGTCGGAGGGGAAGCGGATGTAGTCGAACTGAATCTCGTCGAAGCCCGCCGCCGCCGCGCGCGAGGCGATGTCGAGCACGTAGGTCCAGATCTCCTTCTGATACGGGTCGACCCAGGCGGTGCCTTTGTCGTTGGTCCAAATGCGGCCGTCGGGGTAGTGCACGGCCAGGTCGGGGCGCGCGCGGGCCAGGTGGTCGTCCTTGAAAATCGCGATGCGCGCGATGGTGTAGATCCCGAGGTCCTTGAAATCCTTCACGGCGAGCGGCAGGTCGGGGATGGCGTTGGTGAAAGCACCCGTCTTCTCCGCGAGCGGGACGCCGCGCACGAACTCGTGACCGTCGTAGTCCTTGAGCGCGATGACGACGGCGTTGAAGCCGGCGCTCTTCATGTCGGCGGCGAAGCGGCGGCGCGCCTTGGTGGAGCCCGCGGCCC
>JAYTIP010000210.1:0-3466 GCA_043731745.1 Elusimicrobiota bacterium
CAGCCCTCGGGGTTCGACGCGATAGTACAGATAATCGAAATCGGCGGCGTCCTTGGTCGAGTCGAGGATTTTGTAGACGGCTTGTTCGCGGCCGTAGGCGTTCGTGTCGCCGCCGCCTTCACCTCCACCGTTATTGCGCCCCGCGCCCGCGATGAGCGTTTTGAGCATCGAGATCTTTTGCTGAGGCGTGGCCAGGGCCAGCGCGGCGGGATTGAGGCCGATGATCGCATTCTCGTCGCCGAGCGCGGCTTCGATCCGGCGGCGAGCGCCGGCGCTCCAATCCGTCGGCGGCGCGGCGACGGGCGCCGCGGCTGAGGGTGCGGCGCCGTCGAAGAGCCGGCCGAGGTCGGCTGAGGACAGGGGCGCCGGTCTCTGCGCCACGGCGAGGCCGGGCTGCAGGGCGACGAGCAGAGCGAGGGTTCGTTTCACGCCCTCAGTATGGCCTCGCGGCTCGTCGGAAAAAAGAGTCCTTGGCTCCAGACCGGATATGTTACTGGTAACCAGCGGCGTTGCTAACGGCCGGTGAGCAGATAGGCGATCAAGGTCGCGTGCCGCGCGAGCTCTCGCCGGCGGTCGAGCTTGGAGACGCCGGAGGTGCGCACGAGCAGCGGGGCGGGGACCTCGACGACTCTGCGGCGCGCGAGCATGGCGCGCGCGGCGAGCTCGGCGTTGATCTCGAAGCCGTTGGAGACGATGTCGAGGTTCTTAAGAAACGAAGCCCGGTAAAGCCGGAAGACCGGGGTGTAGGCGGTCAAAGTCATGCCGAAAACGCCGCGGTACAGCGCGTTCATCATCAGGCTCGGCAGCCGCCGCACCCAGGAGACCCCCGCCATGTCGCCCGGGCGCAGGTAAGGCGAGCCCGCGGCGAGGTCGGCGTTCGCGGCGAGCGCGGCGTCAAGCAGGTCCTTGATGTAAACGGGGGGAAAGGTCAGGTCGGCGTCGAGCGTCGCGATCCACTCGCCCCTCGCCTCGGCGAAGCCCGCGCGGATGGCGCCGCCCATGCCGCGATTGGGCGAGAGGCGCACGATGCGCACGTTCTTGCGCGTCATCAGATATTTTCCAGCCTCGGAGGCGGTGTCGTCGGTGGAGCCGTCGTCGATGATCAGGGCCTCGTACTCGCGGCCCAGCGCGTCGAGGGCCGGAAAAAGGTCGGCGCCGTAGCGGGCGACATTGCCCGCTTCGTTGTGGCAGGGGAGGACGACGGTGAGCAACGGGCCCACGCTCAGAGGACTTCGCGGAAGTAGGAGATCGTGCGCTTCAGGCCGTCTTCCAAAGGGACCTTCGGCTCCCATTTGAGCGTGCGCCGCGCGAGGGTGATGTCGGGGCGGCGCACCTTGGGATCGTCGACCGGCAGCTTCTTAAACACGATCTTCGAGCGCGAGCCGGTCAGCTTCTTGATGATTTTCGCGATCTCGAGCAAGGTCATCTCGCGGGGGTTGCCGATATTGACCGGTCCGGTCCCATTCGACCGGACCAGGCGGTCGATGCCGTCGACCAAGTCCGAGACGTAGGTCAGGCTGCGCGTCTGGGAGCCGTCGCCATAAACGGTGATCGGCTTGTTCTTCAGCGCCTGGGTGATGAAGTTGGGAACCGCGCGGCCGTCCTCGGTGCGCATGCGCGGACCGTAGGTGTTGAAGATGCGCACGATGCGAACCGCCATCTTGTGGGAGCGGTGGTAGGCCATCGTCATCGCCTCGGCGTAGCGCTTAGCCTCGTCGTAGACGCCGCGCGGACCGATCGGGTTGACGTTGCCCCAGTAGGTTTCGGGCTGCGGATTCACCTCGGGATCTCCGTACACTTCGGAGGTGGACGCGAGCGCGAAGACGGCCTTCTTGTCCTTGGCGAGGCCCAGCGCCTTGTGAGTACCGAGAGCGCCGACCTTGAGCGTGGGGATCGGCCAGCGCGCGTAGTCGATGGGCGAGGCCGGGCTCGCGAAGTGCATGACGAGGTCGAGGGGCCCCGGGACATGCAGATAGTTGGTCACGTCCATCTTGATGAACTCGAAGCGCGGGTTCTTCATCAAGTGGCTGATGTTGTCGAGGCTTCCGGTGAGCAGATTGTCGACGGCGATCACCTTCGCGCCCTTGGCGAGGAAGTTGTCGCAGAGATGGCTGCCGAGGAAGCCGGCGCCTCCCGTGATCAGGACCCTTTTGAACTTCAAGGGCGTCCGACCCCGGCGTAGTCGAAGCCGAGAGCGCGCGCCTTTTCCGGGTCGAGGAGGTTGCGGCCGTCGAGGATGACGGCGGTGCGCATGAGCTTCTTGGCGCGGCGCAGGTCGAGGTCCTTGAAGCGCGGCCACTCGGTCACGATCGCGACCGCGTCGCAACCCTTGAGCGCGTCATACTCGTCCTTGGCGAAGTAGGCGCCTTTAAATATGGGTAATTCGCGCGCTCGTTCCATGGAAACGGGGTCGAAGACGCGGACCTTCACGCCCCGGCTCTTAAGGCCCGCCACGACCTCGAGCGAGGGGGCGTAGCGCATGTCGTCGGTGTTGGGCTTGAACGCGAGGCCGAGCAAAGCCACGGTTTTACCCTCGAGGTTCCACAGCTTCTCTTCGATCTTGCGCGCGACCCAAGACAGCTGGAGCTCGTTGATTTCCTGGACGGCTTTGAGCAGTTTGAAGTCGTAGCCCTTTTGCTTGCTGATCCAGTAAAAGGCCTCGAGGTCCTTGGGGAAGCAGAAGCCGCCGAAGCCGATGCCGGCGTTGAGGAACATCGGACCGATGCGGCGGTCGAGGCCCATGCCCTGCGCGACCATCTTGACGTCGGCGCCGACCTTCTCGCAGAGAGCGGAGACGGCGTTGATGTAAGAAATCTTGGTGGCGAGGAAGGAGTTGCTCGCGTGCTTGATGAGCTCGGCGCTCTTGAGGTCGGTGACGAGCACGGTCGCCTTGAGCGGAGCGTAGATATCCCGCATCAGCGCCTCGGCGCGCTTGGAGGAGACGCCGAGGACGACGCGGTCGGGCTTCATGAAGTCGCGAACCGCGGTTCCTTCGCTTAAAAACTCCGGGTTCGAGACGACATCGTACGGGGTCCCGGACTTATTGAAGCGTTGGATCGTCTTCGAAACCCAGTCGCCGGTCTCGACGGGCACGGTCGACTTGTCGACGATCACGGTGTAGCTGTCCATGTGCTTGGCCACCGTCATCGCGACGGCCTCGACGGCCGAGAGGTCGGCGGAGCCGTCGTGGCGGGGCGGCGTACCGACGGCGATGAAGACGACCGCTGCGCGGCGTCCTTTATAGTTGAGGCCTTCCTCGACCGAGGCGGCGAACACGAGCTTCTTGGATTTGACGACCCGGCGAAACACTTCCTCTAGACCGGGCTCGTGGATGGGCACCTTGCCCGCTTTCAGGGACTTCAGCTTGCGCGGGTCGGAGTCGACGCAGACGACGCGGTGACCGATTTCGGCCAAGCAGGCGCCGGTGACCAGTCCGACATAGCCGGCTCCGACGACGCAGACATCG
>JAYTIP010000211.1:0-4712 GCA_043731745.1 Elusimicrobiota bacterium
GCCGCACAGCAGCTTTTCGTCGCGGTCCATCACGGCGCGGCGGAAATCGGGCAGTGACTTCGAGGCCTTGTCCAAATACTCAAGCGCCTTCTTGGCGCCTGTGCCGGGGATCTCGTCGCGGAACGCGCAGAACATCGCCTTCTCGGACGCGCTGAGGAACCCGTACAGGGTCTCGCCACCGCCGTACATCGCGTAGGAGGCGATGATGAAGAGAAGCGCCTCGCCACCGGGCGCGGGCAAGCGCGAGGCCGTCGCGGAAGTGACGTGAATTTCGTGGCCGACGCCGCCGACCTCGAGCACGAGAGACTCGAGGTCCTTCGAGAGAACGCTTCCGCGCAGGGACGCGATCATGACTTGCGCGCTCCCCACGAGTCGAGCACGCGCAGGCCCTTGCCGCGCCCCGCGCGCAGGTGGCACAAGGCGATCGCGGCCGCATCGGCCACGTCGTTGGGGCGAAGTTTGTCCTTCAGGCCCAAGGCTTTCTGCACGACCGTCTGCATCTGGGCTTTCTCGGCGCTGCCCGATCCCGTGAGCGAGAGCTTGACCGTCTTCGGGTTGTACTCCGTCACGCCGCGGCCGGACTGCGCGATCGCGAGCAAAGCGACCCCGCGCGCCTGGAGCGTAGAGCGCACGGTGTTCGCGATCGTCGTGAAGAACATTTCTTCGATCGCGCACGACTCGATCTTGTGGCCGAGGAGCACCGCCTCGAGCTCCGCGTGGATCGCCTTGAGGCGCTCGCCCAGCGCTAAGCCGGGCAAGGTGCGAATGACTCCCGACGCCACGAGACGGGGGGAGGAAGGCTGGCCGTCGAGGACGGCCCAGCCGGTCTCGTGCAGTCCGGGATCGATGCCGAGAATCATTACGCGGCCGCGGCCATCTTCTCCATCACGGCGTCGGAGATGTCGAAGTTCGCATAGACGTTCTTCACGTCGTCGAGCGCTTCGAGCAGCTCGATGAGCTTGAGCACCTGCGGCGCGTGCTTCTCGTCGACCGCGACGAGATTGTCGGGGATCATCGTGGCCTCGGCGGTCACGATCGCGTGCTTCTTGGCGGCCAGACCGTCCTTCACCTTGATCAGGTCGTTGGGGGCGGTGTACACCTCGAAGATGTCGCCGTCCACTTTGAAGTCTTCCGCGCCGAGGTCGAGCGCGTCGCTCATCACCGCGTCCTCCGAGCCGCCCTTGATGGTGATCAGGCCTTTGGGCTTGAACATCCAGGCCACCGAATTCGGGGCTCCGAAAGAGCCCCCGTTTTTCGACAGAATCGTGTGAAGGTCGGTGCGCGTGCGGTTGCGGGAATCCGAGGTGCACTCGATGAGCATCGCGACGCCGCTGGGGCCGTAACCCTCGTACGAAAGCTCTTCGAAGGCCGCGCCCTCGAGCTCGCCGGTGCCGCGCTGGATGGCGCGCTTGATCGTGTCGTTGGGCATCGAGAGGGCGCGCGCGTCTTCGATCGTCTTGCGCAAGCGGGGGTTCGCGGTCGGGTCACCGCCGCCGAGCTTCGCCGCGATGGTGAGCTCGCGCGACAGCTTGGTCCACGCCTTGCCGCGCTTGGCGTCCGCGGCGCCCTTCTTGTGCTTGATGTTCGCCCAGTGTGAATGCCCGCCCATAGGTCTGTCCTCCGTGGAAAATCGTCTGGAAATCATACCAAAACTCTGGGCCCTAGGGCCCTATCGATAAGGGGTCCCCGGACCCCTGTCGGGTTGCTTCGCAACCCCTACACTTATAGGGATGCAGAAGCCCAGCCGCGCGATCGCGTCTTTCCTGGCCCTGACGATGGCCGCCCTTTCGGGCGGTCCCGTCTGGGCGCAGACCGCGCGCATCGTCGTCGAAGTTCCGGGCGCAATGTCGGGCGTCCCGGTGCTCCCGCAGACGAGCCTGATCTCGCCGACCTTTACCCCGTCGCCGTCTTTGCTGGCGCCGTCCTTGGTCGGACTGACACCGACGCCTCCTTTGACGCCGCAGGCTCTCGCCTTGCCGATTGCGACCGTTGCGGCGGTTCCGGTTGCGACGATCGCCAAACCCGTCGTTCTGACGGCCGAGTCCGCGCTACGAGCGATGCAGCGCCCGCCCGCCTCTAAGGGGGAGAAGAAAGGCGACGAACAGCAGGTAGCCGAGGCCCGCAAGACTTTCGATGGTTCTGAAGTCGCGTCCGCGCTCACGCCGGTCGCGGCGGCTCCCGGTCGCCTTACGACGATCCTGACCAAGTCCGGCGCGGCGGTCAAGAATTTCGGCAAAGACGTCAAAGGCATGGCGACGGGCGACAAGGACCTCGAGCACCTGCTCGCCGACTCCAAGCCCGCGATGCGCAAGACGCAGCTCTTCCTCGTGCTCGACGCGTTGCTCTCGATCGGCATGGCCTTCATCATCGGGCCGCTGCTCGACACGGCCGCGATCGCGGCCAAGACCGGCCTCGCCGCGCACATGGTTCCGCTCGCGATCTTGGGCGGCGCCCTCGTCATCTCGTCGTTGACCTACGCGTGGGTGGAGCGTTCGCACGCGGTGCAAACCCGCCTCGCCGGCCTGCGCTCGACGCGCGATTATCGCTCGGCTCTACAGAAGGCCCTACTCGCCCAAGAGATGGACTTCCACCTGGCCGAAGGCTCCGGCAAGCTCGCCGGCCGCCTGCTCAACGATCCCAACTACCTGTCGAACAAGAACGTCGACACGCGCCTGTCCTTGCTCCACTACGCGCTCCACTTCACTTTCGGCGTCGGCATGATGCTCTACACGAGCCCGGCTCTGAGCGTCGCGGCTCTGGCCGTGATCCCGGCGCTCGGTTGGCTCTCGAGCCACTTCGGCGACAAGATCGGCGAGGTCGGCAAGAAGCAGCTCGAGCAGAAAGCCGACATGATGAAGCAGTCCCAGGAAAGCCTGCAGCAGGCCGAGACCGTGAAAACCTTCGGCGCCGGCGCGCAGGAGCAGTCGCGCTACGCGAAAGTCGCCGACGACGCCGCCGGCCTCGGAATTCAGGAAGCCCGCCTCACCGCGAAGTACATGCTGTTCGCGGGCGGCCTGACCGAGTTCTTCACGAAGAACATGATCTACATCCTGGGCGGCGCCGCGCTGGCGCTCGCCTGGGGCCTGACCTTCGGCCAGATCGCCCAGCTGGCGCTGTTCGCCGGCTTCGCCAAGTACGCCTTCACCGGTTTGACCAGCCTGTACATGCGCTACAAGCGCAACGCGAAGGCTTCCGAGTCTGTGCGCGAGTTGCTCCTTCGCCAGCCTGCCATCGTCGACGCGCCAAACGCGACCGACCTGCCGCGCGGCGCCGGCTCCGTCTCCTTCAAGGGCGTGCGCTTCGCCTACCCCTCGCGCGCCGCCGAGCCGGTGCTCAAGGGAATCGACTTCGACATTCAAGCCGGACAGACCGTCGCCTTCGTCGGCGAGACCGGCTCGGGCAAGAGCACGATCACGCGCCTGCTGCTGCGCATGTGGGACGCGAACGAGGGAACGATCACCGTGGACGGCGCCGACATCAAGGCCGTCACGCGCAAGAGTCTGCTCGCGCGCTTCGCCGTCGTTCCTCAAGAGACGCGCCTGTTCAACGGCACTTTGAAGGAGAACATGCTCTACGGCGCGGAAGACGCGTCCTCCGCGCGCCTGGAAGCCGCGATCCGCAAAGCCGGCGCCACCTTCGTCTTCGAGCCGTCCCGCTTCCCGCAGGGCCTCGAGACGCCCGTCGCCGAAGGCGGCGGACGCCTGTCGGGCGGCGAGCGCCAGCGCGTCGCGATCGTCCGCGCGCTGCTGCGCGATCCCGAAATCCTGATCCTCGACGAAGCCACCTCCGCCCTCGACAACAAGACCGAACGCGAGGTGCAGGGCGCGCTCGACTCCTTGACCTCCGGCGAGGGGGGGGCCAAGCCCACGACGATCGTCATCGCCCACCGCCTGAGCACGATCCGCCGCGCCGACACGATCAATGTTTTGGAGAAGGGCGAGATCGTCGAGAGCGGCACGCACGACGAGCTCATCGGGCTCGGCGGCCGTTACGCGCGCCTGTGGAAAGAGGGCGGCTACGATGCTCAGTCACCTGCCGTCGTCGCGCAAGAAGCCGCGCCGGTCGTCGAGGCGGCCGCAGCCGTCGCACCGGCCGCCGCCGAGGCGTCGCCCGTGAAGACCTCTTGGCGCGCGAAGATCCGCGCGGTGTTCGCCCAGCTCGCCGAGTACGCCCGCGGCGACGCCGAAGCCAGGCCCTTCCTGCCGCGCCGTGCGTTGGTCGGCCTCGCCGCCCTGATGATCGTCGACCTGACCGCCTCGCTCGCGGGATCCCATTTTCTCGGCCGCTTCCTCGACGGCGCGTCGTCGATCGCCGGCGCCGGCGCGATCGGCTCGGGGCTATGGATTCTGGCCGCCGTCTCGGTCGCCGCGCTCGTCGTCTCGATGATCGCGCAGTACGGCTACGGCGTGCGCCTAGGCGTCCAGCGCGCCCGCGCGCTCGCCTCCTTGCGCAAGGAGCTCATGGGCCGCCTGCACGCCAAGCCGATGAGCTTCCACCTCAAGAACGACTCCGCCGGGCTCGCCAGCCGGCTGAGCGAGGACGCCGACGCCCTCGTCAAAAAGAACCTCGACACCCGCGTGCCGCTCGCCGCCAACCTCATCTCACTCGTGCTCGCGACCGCGCTTCTCCTCCATGCGAGCCTGCTGGCCGGCGCGGCCGTGTTCGTGATGCTGCCCGTGCTCGGCGTGATCAACGGCTGGTTCGGCCAGAAG
>JAYTIP010000212.1:0-3896 GCA_043731745.1 Elusimicrobiota bacterium
TTGGAAACGGCGCTGGGAACTGCACAAAATGCCAACGACCAACTGACCCACAACTCCAACCTCACTCCCGAAGAAACCAAAAACCTCCAAAAACAAAAAGGCGCCGCCGTTGAGAAGATCGAAACCATCGCCAACGCCGCCCCCACCGACGCGAAACTCCAACTCAAGGTCGGCAAAGGCCTGGCGAACGCTGACGAAGGCCCCCGCGCCGTCCCCTACGCCGAGCGCGGTCTCACTCTCGCCCAAGCCTCCGGCGACCCCAAGCTCATCCGCCAGGCCCTGCTCACCGGCTCCGAGGTTTACTACAAAGCCGGCAACTACGATCTCGCCGCCAAGCGCGCGCAAGCAGTGCTTAAAGAGAACCCGAAAGACGCCGACGCCATGGCTCTCTACATGCAGGTCAAAGGCCGCAGTTCAAACCCCTCGGCGTTGCATCTAAGCAACGAACCCAATAAGACCAATATCGGCGCCGCCTCCTCCCTCGCCCCGACGAAAGGCATCGCCACGAAACCCGCCGTCGCCATGACGAGCGCCGCTTCCCTCGAAGCCCAGCGCCATATCGCCGCCGGCTGGAGCCAAATCGAGCTCGACCCAGCGAAGGCGCTCAAGAGCTTCAGCGCAGCCGTCGCCGCGGATCCCAAAAGCGCCGCCGCGCGTCTCGAGCGCGCGAAAGCGTTGCTCAAGACGGGCGACGCGAGCGGGGCGCTCGCGGACGCGAACGAGGCGCTCGCTCTCCAAAGCAATCTCGCCGAGGCGTATGCGACGAGGGCCGACGCCAACAAGGCTCTAGGAAAGGCGGAAGCGGAGATGATCGCCGACTACGAGCAGGCAGCCAAGCTCGACGGCCGCTTCTCCGCCGCGTACAACGCGCTCGTGACCAAGTCCGCGGCCGCCACGACGGGCGCGCAGACGAACGCGACGGCCAAAACAGGAAGCGTCGCCGGATCTTCCGCGCAAGGCTCGTTCAACATGGCCGCGCTGGACTCGCCGAAAAGCTGGCTGAAGCTGGCCCTGATCATGGCGGTCCTCACAGCCGTCGCCGGTGTGATCGTTCCGCTCGTTCTTAAGCGACGGTCAGCCGAAGAAGACTCTCAGAGTCGTTAAGCCGCGCTTCGACGCGCGCGCCCGACGCAAGCGGCGCGACCCCCGCGGGAGTGCCCGTGAACACGATGTCCCCCTCGGCGAGTCCGTACACCTGCTCGAGATGCGCGAGAATCTTGTCCACGGAGAAGATCATGTCCGCCGTCGAGCCGCGCTGACGGACGGCGCCGTCGACGGAGAGCTCGAAGGAGGCCGGCAAGGACAGCGGTACGAAGTTCCCGACAGCCGCGAAGCCCGGACGCCCTTTGCACGAGGTCCACGGCTGGCCCTTTTTCTTCGCCTCGTCCTGGAGGTCGCGCGCCGTGAAGTCGATGCCGATCGCCATCTTCGGCTCAAGACCCGGGGCGATGACGAGCTCGACCTCGTGATCGACGCGCTTGCTGTCGGCGGGAAGGCGAAGGATCCCCCCGTCGACGGACAGAGAAGACGCGGGCTTCAAAAACACCATCGGCGAGGACGGCACCGCGTTGCCGAGCTCCGCGGCGTGCTCGGCGTAGTTGCGCCCGATGCACCAGATCGTGCGGACGGGAATGCGCAGGCCCGGCAGGATCATTTCGGCAGGAGGTGAGACTGCATCAAGGTCGCGAAGCCGAGGAACGAGAAGAAGCCCACGACGTCGGTGACCGTCGTCAGGAAGATGCCCGAGGACTGCGCGGGGTCGAAGCCCAGGCGCTTCATGGCGAGAGGAATCGCCGCGCCGGCGAGGCCGGCCGCGATCATATTGACGATCATGGCGAGGCCGATGACGAGGCCCATCCAGGGGTTGCCGTTCCACGCCCAGGCGCCGAGAGCGGTGATCAGGCCGATGACGACGCCGTTGACGGCGCCCACCATGACCTCGACGGCGGTGAGGCGCACGGCGTCCTTGAGGCGGACCTCGCCGATGACGAGGCCGCGCAGGACGACGGAGAGCGATTGGACGCCGGAGTTGCCGCCCTGGCCGGCGACGATGGGAAGGAACACGGCGAGGGCCGCGATCTTGCCGATGAGCTCCTGGAACTGGGCGACGACGGCCGAGGCGAGGAAGGCGGTCGCCAAGTTGACCGTCAGCCAGGGAAGGCGCTGGCGGATCTTGAAGGACATCGGAGAGAAGGATCGTTCCTCGGCGCTGGCGCCGAAGAGTCGCTGGAGGTCTTCGGTGGCCTCTTCCTGCGAGGACTCGAGGAGGTCCGCGGTGCGCACAGCGCCGAGCAGGCGGCCCTGGGCGTCGACGACGGGGATCGAGAGGTAGCCCTTCACCTTCGGCTCGGCGATGAGCTCCTCGCGGTCGAGGTGGGCGGGGACCGAGATCACATTGGTGCGCATGATCGTGTCGACCTTCGCGTCGTCGTCGGCGAGCAGCAGGTCGCGCATGTTGAGGACGCCGAGCAGGCGGCGGTGGTCGTCGACGACGTAGGTGTAGCTCTGAGGAAGCTTGCTCGCCGTGAGGGACTTAAGGCGGACGACGACATCGCGCACCCGCGTGTCGCGAGAGAAGGCCACGACATCGGCCCGCATGAGCTGGCCGGCGCTGTGGTCGGAGTAGGAGAGGCGTTCCTCGAGCTCGCGGCGGCGCTCCGGCGTAAGCGAAGCGAGGATGGTGCGGCGTGATTGCTCGCTCAGGGCGCGGAAGGCGTCGGCCGCGTCGTCGGCGTCGGCGAGGCCGATCAAGGTGGCGGCGGGCTCGGGCACGAGATGCTCGAGGAGTGCCGCCTCGGACGCGGGGTGAACCTTGGCGAGCAGGCGGGCGGCGACATCCTGCGGCAGGCCGCGGATGACGACGGCGGCCTGGTCGGAGGGCAGCGACTCGAGAGCCAGAGCCGCCTGCTGGGGCTCGGCATCAACGAAGCGCGCGACGACGGAGAGAGCGGCGTCCATGGCGAGTATCTTATAATTAATTCGATGATTTGCCAGAACTGCGGGGAACGCGAAGCGACCGTGCTCGTCCACACCGTGATCAGCAACCAGGTGAAGAAGGTGGCGCTGTGCGCTCATTGCGCCGCGAGCCTGGAGACCGAGCATCCGCTCGACGCGCTGATGGCGGCGCTCGAGCACCTCGGCGTCCGCGCGCGTTCGCACGCGCCGAGATGCGCGACCTGCCGAACCTCGCTGGCCAATTTTAAGGAGTCGGGGCGTTTCGGCTGCCCGAATTGCTACGAGCACTTCCACGCGCAGGTGCACGCCCTTTTGCCGCGCGTGCACGCGGGGGCGTACCTGCACCGCGGCAAGACTCCGGGGAGGAGGTAAGGTGCAGCTGCACAACATGCTGCGCTTCAAGACCGCCTGGGCCGAGGCCGCGGGGCCCGAGCACGAGATCGTGCTGTCGACGCGCGTGCGGCTGGCGCGAAATCTACGGGGACCGTTTCCCGGACACATCGGTCCGCATACGCTCAAGAAGACGCTCGATCATGCCTTCGAGTCGGTCCGTCACGCGGGGATCAAAAATGCGGCATTCTTCAAGATGGGCGACCTCGACGCGACCGACCGCGAATTCCTCGTCGAGCGGCACCTCGCGAGCCCGCTGCTCGCCCTGCATCCCGCCCAGCGCGGCGTCGTCGTGGGCGAGGACGAGACGATCGTCGTCATGGTCAACGAGGAGGACCACTTTCGTCTCGCGGCGTTGCTGCCCGGACTGCAGCTGCGCGACGCGCACGCGGCGGTGGACCGGCTCGACGACCGGCTGTCCTCGGTGCTCGATTTCGCCTTCCGCGACGACCTAGGCTACCTGACGGCCTGCCCCACCAACCTCGGCACCGGCATGCGCGCGTCGTGCCTCGTGCATTTGCCCGCGCTCGCGATGACGGGAGCCGTGGGCA
>JAYTIP010000213.1:0-8427 GCA_043731745.1 Elusimicrobiota bacterium
CTTTATATTCGGCGTGATCGGCGACGCCGAACACGGGCGCTTCTGGTGGGAGAGGATCTTCAGCCCGGAGAAGACCGCGTTCGTCGAGCAGTGGCGCGCCCTGCAGGCCTCGGGAGTCGACTTCGCTTTTCAGCTCGGCGACTTCGTCAGCGAGGGTACTGAGGAGAATTACCGGGACCACGTCGCAGTCGTCGAAACGGAGACCGTCGTCCCCCTGCTACGCACCGTCGGCAACCACGACCGCGCGCGCCCCAACGGCGACGCCGACAAGAACCTCTACGACGCCGTCTTCGGCCCGCGCGATTATTTCTTCGACCGCGGCGGCTGGCGATTCGTGAGCCTCGACTCCTCGGACCGCAAGGTCACCGCGGCGCAGCTCGCCTGGCTCAAGACGGCGCTCGCCGTCCCGGGGCCCAAGGTGATCTTCACTCACGTGCCGCCGTCCTACATCAAGTCGATCAAGCCCCTGGCCGAGGTCGGCGATCTCGTGGCCGAAAGCGAAGACAAAGGCGCGATCTCGGACTTCTTCACCAATTTCTTCAATGACGGATCGAAGGAGTTCGAGGAGATCGTCGAAGCCGGCGGGGTGAAGGCCGTGTACATGGGCCACATCCACGCCTTCTGGGCCGCGGATTGGCGCGGCGTGCGCTACATCATCTCGGGAGGCGGCGGCTCGCCGCTTTACCCGCTGCCGCCGGGGTATCCCAAGAAGCGCTTCGCGCACACCTTGCGCGTGACCGTGGACCCGAACGGGCTGACGGAGACCGTCGTGCCCTATAAAGGCGCGCCCTTCACGCTTCCGCGCGTCAAGCCGTAAAAAGTTATCCCCAGTACTTTCAGCGCTGAAAGTACTGGGGATAAGCGCGCGAACAACGACTGATCAGCCGATTTTACCGCCGCAGTCGGCGCAGAACTTGGCGCCCGCCGCCAGCCCCTTGCCGCAGGACGCGCAGAACTTGGCACCGGCGGGAGAGCCCGCCGCCCCGCCGCCGATCTGATTGCCTTGCATCGCGGCGCCGAGCGTCTGGCCCATGCTCATGCCCGCGCCGAGGCCCATGCCGGCGCCCATGCCGGCGCCCGCGCCGCCGCCTTCGTTGCCGGCGGCCTTCTCCATGACGTCGAGCGTGCGCTTCTGCTGGTAGCGGTCGCCGAGGATGTCGATCTCAGCCTTGTCGGAGAGCGCCTTCTTGAGGCGGATGACGGTCTCGTCGTCCTCGGGCACATCGACGGAGTTCAGGTAGAAGTTGACGAGCTTGACGCCGTAGGTGGCGAAGTCCGAGGCGAGCTTGGTCTGCAGGGCGCCGGACATCTCCTCGAGATGGGCGGCGATCTCGAGCAGGTTGATCTTCTCCTTAATGATCGTTTCCGCGATGTAGTCCTTGGCCTTCGTCAGCAGGACGCCGCGGAAGTAGTTTGACAGCTGGTCGGTCGTGAACTCCGGGTTCGTGGCCGAGAGCTGGGTCACGAAGGACCGCGAGTCGGCGATCTGAATACCGAACTGGCCAAACGCGCGCACCGGCAGGAATACGTTGAACTTGGGGTCGAGAACGGGAATCGGGCTGTTGGTGCCCCACTTCACGTCCAGGTTGACCGCCTTGTTGACGTAATAGATCTCGGCCGCGAAGGGAGTCTCGCCGCCGAAAGGCGCCTTGATCAAGGTGCGCAGGAGCGGAATGTTCGCCGTGCGCAAAGTGTGCGTGCCCGGCGGAAGCACGTCGAGCGCCTGTCCGCCCTTGAAGAAAATGGCTTCCTGGGACTGATTGACGATGACCTGCGTGCCCCAGCTGAGGTCGTCGGGCGGATAGCGCCAGACGAGGACGTTCGCGGGGCCGTCGTATTTGACTCGATCGATTAGGGCCATGTCGGTTGTAACCTCCAGAATCTTTACTATAGCCCCCATGCCGGAAGCTGTCAACCCTCGAACGATTAAGGGACGGTTAAGCGCCGATCACCCAGACGCGGCCTTCGCGGACCGAGATGACCGTCGCGCCTTCGGCCCGATTCCCGAGGCCGCGGCTGCCGCGGCGCAAAATCTCGTTCTTGAGCGGAAAGCGCGCCCCGTTCAGGGTCAGGCGCGCGCGCGGCGCGGCGAGCAGCGAGAAGCGCTGTCCCTTTCTAAAAGGAAGCCGGTGGCGTCCGGGGCCGAGAAGACGGGCGCGCCCGCCGTCGATCACGGTCAGCGCGAGGCCGTGAGCGCTTTCCTCGAGCGCGGCGAAGTTCACGAGCTCGTGATCGAGACCGCCGCCCAAAACGCCCGCGATGAGCGCCTCGCCGGCGCCGAGCGACCGCGCGAACTCCAAGGCCTTGTCGAGGTCGGAGCGCTCGGGATCGAAGTCGCACCAATACAAGGTTTTCTTCCAGGACTTCGGCAGGGGCTTGGGCAAAGAGTCCATGTCGCCGATGATCCAGTCGGGCGCCAGGCCCAGGCCGATGGCGTGGCGAGCGCCTCCATCCGCGCACAAAAGGAAGTCGGCGGCGCGCGCCGCGGCCCTGACGCTTTTGGGGTCGCGCAGCTCGCCGTTGAGGAGGACGACGGCCGTCGTGGTCTTCAACGCGGCGCCGCGAAGGCCTCGGTACGCACGGCCGCGCCCTCGCCCGGTGGATAATCGAGACCGATCAAGCGGCCGAGCGTGGGCGCCAAGTCCACGGCCGCGGCCGGCGCGTCGACGCGCACCGCGCGCACGCCGCGGCCCCAGAACACGAGCGGCACGCGCGCGTCGTAGTCCCAGGGCGTGCCGTGACTCGTGCCCGGCGCTTGGTCGTGCAGGAGGACTTTCTCCCCCATCATCACCAACAAGTCGCCGGAGCGAGAAGGATCGTAGGAGCGGCGTAGCTGCGCGTCGAAGGGTCCGCCCTCAACGCCGCCGACATAGACGCCCGCGACGCCGTCGACGGAAGACAGCACCTCGGCGGCGCGTTTGAGGAAACCGTGCCAATCGAGACCGCGCGCCTGCGCGGCACGCCGGTCGAGGTACAGGTGCGGAATCTGGTTGTCGACGATCCAAGGCCCGTCCTTCTTCGGCCACTCGGCTTGAAGCGCTTTTTCTAATGTCGCGCCGAAGACTTCCCAGTTGAAGCGCCGCACGCCCATCGCTTTACCTGAGGCGTCTTCCGGAGCCGGAATGGCGCCGTGATCGGCCGACAGCGCCAACGAGAGGTCGCCGCCGGACGCCTTTTCAAGCCGCGAGAGCAAGGCGCCGATCAATCCGTCGAGCGAGGCGAGCTGGGCGTTCATCTGAGGGGTGTCGATGCCCCAGCGGTGCCCGACGAGGTCGGTCCCGGAATAGCTGATCAGCAGCAGGTCGCGGCCGGGGCCGCGGCCCACGCGCTCGCGGTCGACGAGCTCGGCGGCGAGCAGCGCGAGGGCCTGATCGTACGCGGGACTCGCGACCTTGTCCTTGGGCACGCGACCGTTCACGACGGGCAGAAGGCCGGTCTTCTTGAGACGGGCGTTGAAGCCGTCGAGCCAAGACGGCCGCCGGTAGTAAGAGGATGTGGTGAATTCGCCCGTGATTCGGTCGAACCACAGGGCGAGATTGGGACGCCGCCCGCCGAGGATGACCGCCGCGCGGTCCTTCTCCGACAAGGAGAAAACGCGCGCCGTCGGATCGGAGGCCTTGAGCGCGTCGGCGAGCGTCGGTCCGTGCAGGTGCTCGGGGCCGATGCCGTACACGGAATCGGCGACGCAGTAAGTCTCGGTGCCCGCCTGGCGGTCGTACCAGTCGTTGGCCACGATGCCGTGGACCGCAGGAAGCCGGCCCGTCGAGATCGCGGCGTGGCCGGGGCCCGTCTCCGTCGGAATATGCAGGTGGCGCGCCTGGGTGAACACCGCGCCCTCGCGGCGCAGGCGGCGAAAGCCGCCGTCGGGAAGATCTGAGCGGTCGAGATATTCGGGGCGCATCTGGTCGACGACCACCACCACTCCCAGGCGCGGGGTCGCGGCCGCCGCCGTGGCGCAAGCGAGCGCCGCGAATAAGACGAGCGTCTTAATCATCGTCCTTCGTCTCGATCTGCAAAGTGACGTGCGTGATGCCGAAGCGCTCGTCGAGCAAGGCTTTGCCCGCCTTGAGCGCGGTCGCGTGATCGCGACCGGGGTTTACGACGAGGTGGCCGCTCATCGCGTCATGCCCCTGCGTCAGGCACCAAAGGTGGAGGTCGTGAACCTCGGTGACGCCCTCGATCCCCGCGAGCGCCGAACGGACTTCGTCGACATCGAGGTGGGCGGGCGCCCCCTCGAGCAAGATGTGCACCGAGTCGCGCAGGAGCCAGAACGCGGTGAGCACGATGCCCACGCAGATCAGCACGGTCACGAGCGCGTCCGCCTGATACCAATGCGTCTTCCAGATGACGACGCCCGCGATCAGCGCGCCGACCGAACCCGCTCCGTCGGCCACCACATGCAGCAAAGCGCCGCGCAAATTAATATTGGTGCGGCTGCCCTTCCACAGCATCGCCGCGGACGCGAGGTTGCACATCAGGCCCACGCACGCGACGAGCATCATCGGACCCGCGGCGATCGCCGTCGGGAAGGCGAAGCGCGACCAGGCCTCGCGCATCAGAAAGCCGGTGGCGACCATGAGCGCGATCGCGTTGCCGAGCGCGGCCAGCACCTCGACGCGGCGGTAGCCGTAGGTGCGCTTGGGGTCGGCGGGCATGCGGGAGAGCATCGCGGCCACCAAGGTCAGGCTTAGGCCAAGCAGGTCGACCGCCATGTGCGCGGCGTCGGCGATCAGCGCGAGGCTCCCCGACCACCAGCCGCCCGCGATCTCGACGAAGAAAATGATCCCGGTCAGCGCGATCGCGCCGTACAGCTGACGCGTGCCGCCGTCGTCGTGGGCGTGGGAGTGCCCCGCGTGATCGTGGTGGTCGTGGCCCATCTAAGGAGCGGTCTTCCGGTTTTGGCGCGCGATCTCGTAGAGCAAGGCGGTCGCGGCGCAGGACGCGTTCAAGCTGCCCACGCCGTGCTCCGACTGCGGCACGCGCACCAGCTCGTCGCATGAGGCGCGCACGAGCGGGCGCATGCCGTAGCCTTCCGAGCCGATGACGAGCACGCAGGGGGTATTGATCGTCGTGTCCCACGCGTCCTTGCCCGCGGCGTCAGCGCCGTACACCCAGAATCCGTGCTTCTTGCACAAGTCGAGCGTCTGCGCGATGTTGACCACGCGATGGACGGGAATCTTGAGCGCGGCGCCCGCCGAGGCCTGGATGACGGCCGGGGTCACGGGAGCCGAGCGTCGCTCGGGGATCACGACGCAGCGCGCGAACAGCTGCAGGGCCGAGCGCGTGATGGCACCCAGGTTGTGCGGGTCCTGAATCTGGTCGAGCACGACGACGACCATCCCCTTCTTACGCTCCGCGTCGAGGCCCTGCACCCACTCGGAGAAGGTGGCCGCCGGGTCGTAGCTCGCGCGCACCGCGATGCCGCCGTGCTTGCCTCCCTTGACCGCGCGGTCGAGCTCGGGGCGCGACATGTACTGAACGGTCACGCCGAGGTCCTTCGCTTGCTTGATGAGGTTGCCGATGTTCGGGTGGACGAGCTCATGCTCGATCCACATTTCGCGGCAGTCGTAAGGAGTCTTGGTGAGCGCGGACGCGACGGCCTCGAAGCCGCCGAGCCAGCGCGTCTCCGCGTTACGCGGACGCCCGTCGTCGGGCGCTTCGTCGCCGCCCTCGAAGGGGCGCGCGCCTTCGTGCCGCTGCTTCGCCAGGCGCCGCTTCTTGTCGAAGAACTTTTCCTTGTCGTAGTGGCCGGGCTTGGCGGGGTGCTGGGGACGGTCTCCCTTGCCGTGACGATCGGGCTTGCCGGAGCGGTCGGTTTTAGGGCGGTTATCGCGGTCGGGGCGGCGTCCGAATTTCTTTTTCACTTTTTAACCGCCTTGGATCCGTCTTTGCCGTCTTTGACGAGCCAGCCCATCTCTTCGATTTGCTTGCGGATGAGGTCCGATGCCGCGAAATCCTTCTTCGCCTTCGCCTCGGCGCGCTTGGCGACCAGAGCCGAGACCTCGGCGGGGACGGCAGCCTCGGCTTCCGCTTTGAATAGGCCGAGGGCGAGCGTCGCCTCGACCTCTTTGAGGAAGGCCATCTTGGCGCCCCCGGGCAGGTCGCTCTTGAGCGCGTCCCACGCCACGGCGAGCGCCGAGGGCGCGTTCAAGTCGTCGGCGAGCGCGCTTCGAAATCGCTCGGAGAACTCGGCGCAGCCCGGCTTCGGCGCTTCCGAGGACAACGCGACGATCGACTCCTTCAAGCGCCGACGGGCGGTCTTGGCCGCCTCGAGCGACTCCCAGGTGAAGTCGAGCTGCTTGCGGTAATGCGCGGTGTAGCACAGGTATTTGTAGTCGAGCGGCGAGTAGCCCCTCGCGGATAAATCCGCGAGTTTAATAAAACCGCCGGCGGACTTCGCCATCTTGGCGTTGTTCATGAGCAGGAACTCGCCGTGCATCCAGATTTTCGCGAAAGGCTTGCCGGTGGCGCCCTCGGACTGCGCGATCTCGTTGGTGTGGTGTACGGGGACATGGTCGATGCCGCCGCAGTGGATGTCGAGCGTGTCGCCGAGGTACTTCATCGCCATAGCCGAGCACTCGATGTGCCAGCCCGGAAAGCCTTTCCCCCACGGTGATTCCCACTCCATTTGGCGCGTCGTGCCCTTTGGAGAGAACTTCCACAAAGCGAAATCGGTGATGTGGCGCTTCTCCTCGTTGGCCTCGACGCGCGCCCCCGACTTAAGCCCCTCGAGGTGCTCCTTCGTCATGAGCTTGCCGTAGTCGGGCAGCTTGGCCGTGTCGAAGTACAGGCCGTCCGCGGTCTTGTAGACGAAGCCTTTCGCGTCGAGCTTCTGCACCAGGGCGATCTGCTCCGGGATATTGTCGGTCGCCCGGCACAGCTCGTCTGCGGCCAGGAGATCGAGCGAGCGGCAGTCGGTCAGGAAGGCCTCGGTGTAGAACTTGGCGATGTCCCAGGCGCTCTTGCCTTCGCGCGCGGCGCCGACCTCCATCTTGTCCTCGCCCTCGTCGCCCTGGCTCGTCAGGTGGCCGACATCGGTGATGTTCATCACCCGGTTCGGCGCGAATCCGAGTAGTTTCAAGGTACGGACTAAGAGGTCCTCGAAGACATAGGTGCGGTAATTGCCGACGTGTTGATAGTTGTAGACGGTGGGCCCACAGGTATATAGGGAAACCTTGGGCGGGGCGCTCGGAGCGAGTTCGTCCTTGGCGCGGGTGAGGCTGTTATAGAGACGCAGGGCCACGGCCTATTCTAGGAAATCGCGGGCCCGTCTAGGAGATAGGCGTAATTCAACGAAAGTGTGTGATACAGATGACGCGCGCCCAGCAGGCGGGCGACCATAAAGCCCAGGAGAGCCCCCAGCATGATGGGCAGAAGCATCTGATGGTGGCCCGTCATCTCGAAGATGATGACGAAGGCCGTGATCGGGGCCTGAATCGTCGCGGACAGGAACGCGGCCATGCCCACGAGCGCGCAGCTCGCGACGGGGATCGACATCCAGGCGCCGATGTCCGCGCCGAGCGCCGCGCCGATCGACAAGCAGGGCGCGAAAATTCCCCCCGCCAGGCCGGCCCAGTAGGTGAACAAGGTCGCCGCCATCTTTTCGAACGGAAACAGCCACGACCAGGATCCGAACTCGCCGCGCACCAGCGCTTGCGCGGCCGCGTTGCCCGGTCCCTGCACCTCGGCGGTCGAAAAACGCGCGACGACGAGCAATGCCAAGGCCAGCAACCCGGGCACGAGCCACCGGTGCGCCCGGTGATGGGGCGCGAGCGCCTCTTGGCCTTTGAGAAGCGCCGTCGAGAAAACCGCGCCCAACGCGCCGCCCAAGACCCCGATGAGCAGGACGGCAAACATCGGAATCGCCGCCGGGTCGGCAAGGCGCCCGAAATAGGTGTACTCACCGGTCAGAGCCTTGGCGGTGATAGCGGCGAAGATGATCGCGATGATGACGAAATCCTTGATGCTGCCGAAGTAGTCGCCCGCGAGCTCCTCGATGGCGAAGGTCACGCCGGCCAATGGCGTGTTGAACGCCGCCGCCAGCCCGGCCGCCCCGCCGGCGATCATCGCCGAGCGCATGTCCACCTTGATTCCGGATACGCGGCGGACGAGCAGAACGACCCCGATGAAGATGCAGGTCGCCACATGCACCGTCGGGCCCTCGCGCCCGGTCGACGCCCCGGCCCACAGACCGATGTAGAGGGCCAGAATCTTGACGACCAAGGTCGTCGGAGAGGTCAGCGGCTGGAGCTGTTTTTCGGTGTCCGCCTCGATATGATGCGCGGCATAGATGGCCTGCGGGATGCCCGTGCCGGCCGCGCACGGCGCCGTCCGGCGGATCAGTTCGACGGAGACGATGAACAACAGGGGCGTCGAGATCCAGCGCCAATGCCCCACGATACGGTGGTCGAACACCCACTCGAAGCC
>JAYTIP010000214.1:0-4013 GCA_043731745.1 Elusimicrobiota bacterium
TCGCACGGCTCTTGAGAAGAGAGCGAAGCTCTCGTTCCAGCACAACGTCGCTCCCCTGAAGAACCCGATGGAGCTGCGCCATCTCCGCCGCGAGATCGCGCGCCTCAAGACCTATATCTCCCGTAAGGAGGCCGCGAAGTGACGAAGAATATTAATGCGTCCGCCGTTGCGGACGCTCTCGATCGGGGCAACCGCAAGACCCTCGAAGGCGTCGTCGTGTCCGACAAGATGAACAAGACCCGCACCGTCCGCGTGTCCCGTTCCGTCCGCCACGCCTTCTACGAGAAGGTCATGAAGAGCTCCAAGAAATTCCACGCGCACGATGAGAACAACGAGGCCCGCGAGGGTGACATCGTCGAGATCACCAGCACGCGCCCGCTGTCCAAGCTCAAGCGCTGGCGCATCGTGCGCATCATCAAGGCCGCCCCGAAGGGCCTGGCGGAGGCCAAGTAAATGATCCAGCTTCGCACGATGGTCAATGTCGCCGATAACTCCGGCGCGCGCCGCCTGCAGTGCTTCCACGTGATGGGCGGCTCGTACCGCCGCTACGCGTCCTTGGGAGACATCATCGTCTGCTCCGTCGTGGACGCGCTCCCCAACGGGGCGATCAAGAAGGGTACCGTCGTTAAGGCCGTCGTGGTGCGCGTCAAGCGCAACCTGCGCCGCGCCGACGGCTCCCACGTCGCTTTCGACGACAACGCCGCTTGCCTGATCGACGATAAGAACGAGCCGAAGGGCACCCGCGTGTTCGGGCCCGTGGCGCGCGAACTGCGCGACAAGGAATTCCTGAAGATCGTCTCGCTCGCCCCGGAGGTCGTGTAGTCATGAAGCTCAAGATCAAGAAGAAGGACAAGGTCATCGTCATCTCCGGCAAGGAGAAGGGGAAGATCGGCGAGGTTCTCGAACTCATCGCCGGCGACCGCTTCACGCCGACCCGCGTGCTCATCGCCAAGATCAACATGGTGACCAAGCACAAGAAGCCGACGCAGACCGACCCCGGCGGCCTCTCGAAGATCGAGGCCCCGATTTCCGTGAGCAACGTCATGCTCGTCGACCCGAAGACCAACAAGCCCACCCGCGTCAAGATCAAGATCGCGGCCAACGGCGATAAGTCCCGCGTGGCGATCAAGTCCGGCGAAGTCATCGCCTAAGAGAAGAGAAGAACAATCACCATGGCTGAGAAAATTAAAGACGACAAAGAGCGCGCGGCGGCGAACAAGGCCGCTCAGGCCGCCAAGAAGGCCGGCCTCGAGAAGCAGGCCGCCTCCAAGGCCGGTCCCGCGTTCGAGCTGAACCAGGACGGCCGCGAGACCGAGCACCCGACTCCGCGCCTGAAGACCTACTACCGCGAGAGCGTGATTCCGGCGTTCATGGAAAAGCACAGCCTCTCGAACCTGCACGAGGTCCCCAATCTGAAGAAGATCGTGGTCAACGTCGGCGTCTCCGAGGCGCGCGACAACGTGCAGATGCTCGACAACGCCCGCGAAGAGCTCGCGCTGATCACCGGCCAGTGGCCCCAGGTCCGCAAGGCCACGAAGTCGATCTCGAACTTCAAGTTGCGCCAGGGCATGCCGATCGGCGTGCGCGTCACCTTGCGCGGCGACCGCATGTGGGAATTTCTGGACCGGCTCATCGCCGTTTCCATACCCCGCATCCGCGACTTCCAGGGTCTCGAGCCCAAGGGCTTCGACGGCTCCGGCAACTTCAACCTCGGGTTGAAGGAGCAGCTCATTTTCCCCGAGATCAAGACCGACCGGGTCCCCACGCAGCGCGGCATGAACATCTCGTTCGTGATCGGCGGCGGCAAGGACGACCTCAGCCTCGACCTCCTCAAGGAGCTCGGGATGCCGTTCAAGAAAGAGCAAGCCGCCGCCAAGGGGAGAAACTAGACTATGGCTACCACCGCATGGCGCGCCAAGATGACCAAGGCGCCCAAGTTCTCCACCCGGCATCGCAACCGCTGCCAGATCTGCGGCCGTCCTCGCGCGTTCTACCGCGATTTCGGTCTCTGCCGCATGTGCTTCCGGAAGATGGCCCACAACGGCCTACTCCCGGGCATCAAAAAGTCTTCCTGGTAAATAAATCATGGATCCTATCGCCGACCTACTGACTCGCATCCGCAACGCCAACGTCCGACAGAAGGACCGCGTCGACGTCCCCATGTCGAAGATGAAGCTCGAAGTCGTCCGCGTCCTCAAGGAAGAGGGCTTCGTGGCGAACTTCAAGACCCTCTACAACGGGACCAACAAGCAGGGCACCATCCGCGTGTTCCTGAAGTTCTCCCCGACGAAGGAAGCCGTCATCCGCGGCATCAAGCGCGTGTCGAAGCCCGGCCTGCGCATCTATCGCCCGCACGACGACATCCCCAAGTCGCGCGGCGGTTTCTCCGTCACGATTATGTCCACCTCGCAGGGCGTCATGACCGACGCCGCGGCGAAGGAAAAGAAGGTCGGCGGCGAAGTTCTCTGCCAGGTCTGGTAAAGGTTCAAAGAGGAAAATATGTCTCGAATCGGTAAGCAGCCCGTCGTCATCCCCGCCGGAGTCCAGGTCAAGCTCGAGGGCAACCTGGTCACCGCGAAGGGACCCAAGGGGGAGCTCAAGGAAGCGATGCACCCCTACGTCAAGGCCGAGATCAAGGATGGCGCCGTCATCCTCTCTTCGGACATCACCGTCGCCCGTGACGCCTCCGCCATCTGGGGCATGACGCGCGCGCGGCTCAACAACCTTCTGCAGGGCGTCGCCGTCGGGTACTCGAAAGTTCTCGAGATCCACGGCCTCGGCTTCCGCGGCGAGATCCTCGGTCAGAAGCTGACCCTCGCCATCGGCAAGTCCCACCCCGTGATCTTCGAAGCGCCCAAGGGCGTGACGCTGACTCTGGACCCCAAGAAGACCGTTTTGACCGTGTCCGGCATCAGCAAGGACCAGGTCGGCGCGACGGCCGCGGACATCCGCGAGCTGCGCAAGCCCGAGCCCTATAAGGGAACGGGAATCCGTTACCAGGGCGAGTACGTCCGCAAGAAGGCGGGCAAGACCGCCGCCGGCGCGAGCGCCGGAGCCGGAGGCAAGAAGTAAATGAAGAACAAATGGGTTCGGGCCGAATTTAGAAAGACGGCGACGCGCAAGCGCCTGTTCGAGCACCGCGGTGAGCGGCCTCGCTTGACGGTGCATCGCAGCCTGAAGTACATCTACGCTCAGGTCATCGACGACGCCAAGGGCGTCACGCTCGCGTTCGCGTCCTCGCTGGACAAGGACCTGCGCGCGTCGATGAAGTCCCACAAGAGCGTCGACGCGGCGAAGAAGGTCGGCGAGAGCATCGCGGCGAAGGCCGTGAAGGCCGGCGTCAAAAAGGTCATGTTCGACCGCGGCCAGTACGTGTACCACGGCCGCGTCAAGGCCTTGGCCGACGCCGCGCGCGCCGGCGGACTCGAGTTTTAATAAACGGAGAATTTGTTAATGGCTACTGAAGCGACGACGACGACGGTTCCCACCCAGCCCATCGTGCCCGCGGCGACTGAACGCCCCGAGCGCGGCGGCGAGCGCGGCGGTCAGGGCGGTCGCGGAGGCCCTTCTCGCGGCCCGCGTCGCGATCGCAACGCGCAGCGCGAAGAGGGCGGTTTCAAGGAGACCGTCGTTACGATCAACCGCGTCGCCAAAGTCGTCAAAGGCGGTAAGCGCTTCTCGTTCTCCGCTCTCGTCGTCGTCGGCGACGCCGCGGGCCAGGTCGGCTACGGCATGGGCAAGGCCAAGGACGTCCAGGCCGCCATCCTGAAGGGCAACGCGCACGCGCGTAAGGCCCTCGTCAAGTTCCCGATCGTGCCGGAAGGCACGATTCCGCACGAGATCGTCGCGAAGTTCGGCTCCGCCAAGGTTTGGATGAAGCCCGCGACTCCCGGTACCGGCGTCATCGCCGGCGGCGGCGTGCGCGCGGTCCTCGAGGCCGCCGGCGTCAAGAACATCCTCACCAAGAGCCTCGGCTCGTCGAACGCCTTCAACATGGTCGGCGCGACGTTCGA
>JAYTIP010000215.1:0-3108 GCA_043731745.1 Elusimicrobiota bacterium
GCGGTGCTGGCACGCCAGCCGATGCGCGAATGATTCCAGCGCACGCGCAGGCGCACGAAACCCTCCGTGTCGATGCCAAGGCCGATACGGAACAAGCGCGGCGGCGCCGACGCGACGCGGTGAACGATGCGCACCCCGGCGGTCCCGCACGACACATCGTAGGAGGAATTCAAGAACAAGGCCTCGCTCACGACGCGGTTCGAGGTCAAGGACAATAAGCGCGTATTGAGCGGGCGGTCGCGCCGGAAGGCCTCGAAACGCCGGAAGATGCCAGGATCGATACCCTTGATCGAGGGCTCCTCGATCGGATCCGCGTCGTGCACTTTCCCTCCGGGAAAACGCGCCAGCACCTCGCCGGTCTGCGCGTCGGCCGTCATGCGTATTTCGGGACACGGATACCCTATATTCTGGAGTTCACCGCTGAGCGTCGCGCTGACTCGGTCGAGCAAGGCCGGCGTCAACGGCGCGCCCACGACCCGGCGTTGCTTGCTGAGATCGACGCCTGCGGGAAGATTGTCCCCCTTAAGGCGCCGTACGACGGTACGCGGTCCCGAATCGACGACGAGCTCGCCTCCCCTCACGGTGAACACCGGATGGAGATAGGCCCGCTGCTGAAGAAACGCCTGAAGGAATTTCTGAGCCTGTTCCCTGGGAACGCTTTTCCACGCCTCGCTCTCGGGGTCGCCGCACACCAGCCGCCGCTCGACCGCGGTGAGCTCGATCCGCGCTCCGGCGAAGACGACGCCCGGGCACGACTCGGCCCCTTTCTCCGCGCCCGCCAACGAAGCGAGGAGAAGAAGTGCCACCGCGCGCGCGCCCTCAATCCCGGACGACATCGCCGAACCGTGCCTGGATCATGGGCCATATTTTCAACAGCGATGTGAGCATCGCCGCCAAGACGGGGCCGATGAAGACGCCGAGCACCCCGAACATTTGGATACCGCCGACGACGGCCACGAATCCGACGAGCGGATGCATGTCGGCCCGGCCCTTGAGAACGAGGGGCCGGATGAGGTTGTCGACGAGGCTCGCCAGCAGCGCCGCCACGCCCATCAGAATCAGCCGCGAGGAGGTGCCGTGCAGGTACAGATAGAGCAGGCCCGCCAGCGACGCCGGCACGGAACCGAGAAGCGGGATCCACGCGAACACGAAGGTCAGACCGCCGGCCAGGAAGGCTCCGGGCACGCCGAGCGCTTGAAAAGCAATCGCGATCATGGCGGCCTGCGCGGTTGCGGCGGCGAGGCCGGCCAGGACCACCGAAATCAGCGCGCCGCGGAAGGACTCGACGAGCTCGTTCTGCACGCGCCGGTCGAGCGCGCCGAGACCCAGGAGCCACTCGACGAAGCGCGCCCCGTCGACCAGGAAATAATAAAAGGCGATCAGCGCGAGCAAGAGCTGGAGCAGGAACTCCGGAATGTTCTTGCCGAAGTTCAGCAGAATCTCGCCCATCATCACGCCGGCGCCGCGGATCAGGCCTTTCAGGCGGGAATTGTCGGATTGCGGATCACCGACGAGCGCGCGCAACTGACTCGAACGGTTGAGGGCCTCCGTCATGGTTTTCGTCGAGAGCTCCTTGACCTCCGCCATCTCGACGCCGATCGCCTCTCCCTGGTGGACCGCGAGACTCACGAAGCCCGTCAACGGCGCGACGACCAGGATCAGCAGCAGCGCGGTGAGCGCGGCGGCGGCCCGGCGCGGCCTCCGGGCCTTGCGGCCCAGGCGCGCGGAAAGCGGGTAAGAGAGCGTGGCCAAGGTCCCCCCCAGGAACACGGCCAGCAGATACGGGCCGGCCATCCAGATCACGGCGATTGAGCAGATGAGCAGTACGCCCAGGTACATGGCGAGATGAACGCGCTCGGTCATCAAGGCCGTCGGGCTTTTATTCATCGTCGGAGGGAGAATAAAAGTTAAGCCCCCACCGGGCCATGCCGCCCGAGAATCATTAATGTGACGGACGCCGTCCCATTATCGTGACCCCTCCTCCATGGCGGCATGACCCGGCCTCTGATACAGTCGCGAAGGCGCGCGCCGAACCTGGAGGCACATCATGTCGATTCTGGACTTGGTCATCGTTCTTCTGCTGTTGAGCTGGCTGGGAGGTTTCAGCCTGCATATCGGCGGCGGGCTCGTGCATCTGTTGCTCGTCGTCGCTTTGGTCGTTTTGGTTTTCCGGCTCGCGACCGGGCAGAAGCTCTAACGCAGGCCGCTGAAGTAGGGCGAGGACTTCCCCGCGTCCCGCAGCGCCCGCAGGCGCCGCCCTAAGTCGCGGGCTTCGCCGGGCGTCGACGCTCCGGAGGCGACATCCCGCGCGAGATTTTGACGCAGGAAGTTGAGTTCCTCGCTGTCGGACCTCGACGCGAGCTCCCCGGCTCCCGGGTCGAAGCGCAGCCGGCCGTCGAATTCCGAAAGAGCGCGCGCTTGTTCCCCCGTCAGCGCGATCGCGACCGATTGCTCGACGATCGGGAGGTCGACTTGGGGTCCGAAAGTCTGGGGCACATTGCGCGCGATGGTCCGGCGCCACGGCCCGTTGCCGTTCCAACGAAGCTCGTCGGGTCTTACCTCGTCGGGCACGCCGTATTGCGCGATGAGGCGGCGCGCCGCTGACGCGGACAAAGGCCACCAGTTTTCGACCGTCGCGTCGGCGAGAAACCGCCTGCCGGCGGGGTCGTCGGTGCTCGCGTGCTTGACCGGAGAGAGGCAGGCACCGAATATCAAGGAGCCCAAGAGCCCCCCCAAGGTCCACCAGCGCCGGGGTGCGCTGCGCGCTCGCTCCGGCCTCGCGGCGACGGGGCCGGCGACATCGGTGCGCGACAGCATACCCGACGGGTCGCCGCGAGCGTCGACGATGACGAGCCGGCCGACGCGATTCTCGGTCATGAGACGAACGGCTTCCGTCATGTCGGCGTCTTCGCCGCAGCAAAGCGCCGTGAAGGTCATGATGTCGCGGACCCGAGTGGCGGAGACGGGAAGGCCCTCGGCCACCGCGCGCTCGACGATGTCCCGGTCGGTGATGACGCCCACGAGGCGCTCCCCGTCGACGACGGGAAGGCAATCGGCGCCCGAGGTCGCCATGATGTAAGCCGCCTCGTCGAGCCCGGCGCCGGGCTC
>JAYTIP010000216.1:0-22598 GCA_043731745.1 Elusimicrobiota bacterium
GGGCGGGGGATATGGGTAACACCAAACGTATACCAGACCACCACATCCTGGCCGTCGAGGTCGCGGTCGGCCTTGGTCCAGTCCGGCAGTCCTTGGCCGACGGGGCCCTGGTTCGGATAGGGGCCGGCGGCGTACAATTCGCCCTCGGCGTAGCGAGTGGCCCAGAAGTGGTGGTCGACGAAGCGGCCTTTTTGGCGCACGGGCGAGGAGTCGAGGAGATAGGGGACGGAGTTTTCGGCGGGGATGAGGGCGTACCCGGTCGGATCGCCGAGGGCGTTCTTGGCCGAGGCGCTGACGACCATCCATTTGCGGGCGCTCGCCAGGTTCAGGTCGCGCTGGGCCTTGAGCTCGCTCGTTAGGACGGTCGACTCCATGATCATCGAGTTGGCGAGCGGGTTGTCCTTCCCGGCGGGGGCCGAGCGGACGTTGTTCTCGACGACGCGGTTTTCGGGTCCGTCGACGTCGAAGTCGAGACGGAAGTTGAAGAAGTGCTGGTGATGCGGGGCGACGACGCCGGGTGCGACGAGATGGGCGTGGTGGCCCATGGGGTCGGCGTGCAGCTCGGGCGAGGTTTGCGCCTTCACGCCTTTGGCGAGCATGATGCCCGTGAGCCCGGCCTCGACGGCGATCGTGCCGTCCTGGTGGAACACCCAGGCCAACTGGTAGTCGTAGTTGCTGATCGTGGCGATGAAGCAGAGCACGAGCTCGCGCGCGCGGTGCGACTGGTTCTGATTGGCGACGAAGGTGTCGAGGTGCTTCCAGAGGATGCCGCCGTCGCGTTCGTAGATCGCGACCGCCTTCTCGACTTTATAGGGCTTGCCGAGATCGTCGGCGAAATCCGCGTCGAGGAAGGAGGCGTTGGCCGGCGCGTCGGTGAGCGGCTCGATGGGGCCGGCCATGCGGCCGATGCCGTACTCGCCCTCGTCGAAGGCGTTGCGGAAGGACCAGTTCCCGTCGGGGTCGCCGTAAGGGACCAGCATATCCGACAACGACGCGCGGTACAGAACCGGCCGCAGCTTCGCGCCGTCCTGATAGGCGACCTGGTAAAGAACGGGGCCTTCGCGCGGGTGCAAGGTGAAGCGGAACACCCAATTCTGCCAGCGGATCTCGTGACCGTTGATCGTGAAGCTCGGTCCTTCGGGCTGGGAAATGACGAGCGGCTTGAGGCCGGGGCGCGCGGGCGGGTTCGTCGCCGCGTCGAAATCGCCGGGCGCTTTGGAGACCGGGATCACGCCGGAGTCGATGACTTCCAGAATCGTCCGCGTGTTGGCGTCAAGCAAGGCGACGACGCCCTCGACGGGATGCGCGTAGGGATTCTTGTTACCCTCGGACACATAGGCGAGGCCGCGCAGGAGGCGGTGGCCGGAGGCTTTCTCAGACGGCGTCATCGGCCCCGCCGCCCACAAGTCCACCCAGAGCTTGTCCGGGTCGAGACCGCGTTTTTTCATCGCGGCGCGCCACTTCTCATCGGCTTTGACGACGGCGGGAAACTTGTCGAACTCCTCGAGCATGACGTTGGGCTGGGCGCCGGCTCTCAGTGTCCAGCTCACGAGCTTCTTCGTTCCGAGGTCGACGACGGCCTCGTTCATCGTGTTCGCCGTCCGGTCGTAGATCACGAGCCCGGCCTCGCGCGGCAAGGTCTTGCCGGAGTTCCAGGAGAGCATCGCCGCCTTCGCGGGCTCCTTGAGGGCCACCTGCGGAAAGAACACGCCCTCGGCGAGCTTCTTCTCCGCGCGGACGATCTTGACCGCCGATTCGATCTCGGCGGCGTCGAGAGGATCCAGGGGGTGCGCGAAAGCGGGAGACGCCAAAGCGGCAGCGAGCAGAAGGGGGGTGATCATGCCGATAAAATACAAAATCAGGGTGTCAGGCCTCCCGTTGTTGCAGTATTCGATAAGGAGATTCCCCACGAATACTGCAACAACGGGAGGCCTGACACCTTCTCCCTATCGGGAGGTGACGGCGGCGTAGGCGTCTTGGTATTCGGCCATCATGCGGCTGACGGTGAACTTCTCGGCGATTGCGGCGGCGGCGGCGGTACCGAGGGAGGCGCGCAGGGCTGGCTCGCGGCCGAGGCGGCCCAGGGCCTTGGCGAGTGATGTGGGATCGCTCGGCGGGACGAGCAGGCCGGTCTTTTCGTTCTCGATTGCTTCGGGAATTCCGTCGACGGCGGACGCCGCGACGGGAAGGCCGAGGGCCATGGCCTCGAGAAGGGAGTTCGGCAGGCCTTCCCACAACGAGGGCAGGCACGCGATGTCGAAGGCCGAAAGCCAGACGACGATGTCGGAGCGCTCGCCGGGCAGCCACACGGATTTCTCGAGGTGGTGCTTGCGGATCAGAGCCTCGAGGCGCGGCCGCTCGGGCCCCTCGCCCAGAATCACGCAGCGTAGATCGGTTTTCTTGAGGCTCGCCATCGCTTCGATGAGGTCGGCGAAGCCTTTCTGCTTGTCGAGGCGCCCGACCGCCCCGATGAGGATGTCGCTCGAGGCCAGGCGCAACTCCATGCGGCCCTTCTGGCGGTCCACCTTGGAGACGGGCCAGCCGGCGAGGTCGACGCCGTTGCGGATGACGCGGACCTTCTCCGCGGAGTAGCCGAGTCGCGAAACGAGGTAGCGCCGGCTCGCCTCGGACTCGGCGATGAGCAGGTCGTCGCGGCGCTTGAGGACGCCGTCGACGAGCAAGGTCAGCAGGGAGCGGGTGCGGTAGTGCACGCGCGGCGAGCTGACGAGCTTGAAAGGGAAGGGGACCTTGGGCTTGGCCAGGCGGCAGAGCTGGATGGCCTGGTACATGACCGCGTGCACGACGTCGGGGCGCTCGCGCGTGATGATCTCGGCCAGGCGCGCCGCGTCGGCGCGGCCCGGCGTGCCGGTCAGCTCCAGGCTCTCGGTGCGCACGCCCTGGAGCTTGAGCTTGCGCGCGTAGCCGCCCTCGGGCTTGAGGCTGACGACGCCGCACACCTGGTGCTGTTTCGGGTCGAGCAAGGTGGCCAAGGTGTAAAGCGTCTTCTCGGCGCCGCCGACCGTGGTGGACGTGCTGACGAAGAGAATCCGCGCCAAGCTATTTAAAGAAGCGCTTCACGGTCTCAACGACGCGGGCGGCGTCGGCGGCGCTCAACTCGGCGTACATCGGCAAGGACAGGGCCTCGCGCGAAGCCGCCTCCGAAACGGGCAGGGAGCCGGCCGTTTTGCCGAGCGCCGCGTAGGCGGGCTGGAGGTGGACAGGCGTCGGGTAATAGACGCCGCTGCCGATGCCCGCGGCGCGCAGGTGGGCGGCGAGGGCGTCGCGCTTTTCCGTTCTCACGGTGTAGAGGTGAAACACCGGCCTGCTGTCGGCGGAGCCCAGAGGCGGGAGCTTGAGCGGGAGATTCTTGAGCCCGTCGTCGTACTGGGCGGCGACGCGGCGGCGCGCGGCGGTCCACGCCTCGAGGCGCAGGAGCTTCACGCGCAGGACGGCGGCCTGGACCTCGTCGAGGCGGCAATTGTGGCCGACGCGCACGTGGTTATAGCCCGCGGCGGCGGAGCGGCCGCAGTTGCGCAACTCGTTGACGGCGTCGCGGAGCTTCTCATCGTTCATCGTGACCGCGCCGGCGTCGCCCGCGGCGCCCAAATTCTTCGTCGGGTAGAAGCTGAAGGCCCCCAGATGTCCGATCGAGCCGCACAGACGGCCCTTGTAGGTCGCGAGGTGGGACTGAGCGCAGTCCTCGATGACGGCGAACTTGCGGGACTTGGCCAGCGCCATGATCGGATCGAGGTCGGCCGCTTGGCCGAAGAGGTGGACGGGAATGACGGCTTTCGTCTTCGCGGTGATCAGCCGCTCGACGGAGCGCGGATCGAGCGTAAGCGTGACGGGGTCGCAGTCCGCGAACACGGGCACGGCGCCGAGCACCGAGACGGCCGTCGCGGTCGCGATGAAGGTGAAGGTCGGCACGATGACCTCGTCGCCGGGGCCCACGCCCGCGGCTTCGAGCGCGAGCTCGAGGGCGGAGGTGCCGGAGTCCACGCCGAGGCTGTACTTGGCGCCCATGGCGGCGGCGAACTCGGCGTCGAACGATTTATTTTCGGGACCCAGGATGTAAACGCCCGAGTCGAGCACGCGCGCGACGGCGGCCTTCACTTCGGCGCCGATCTCGGCCTGTTGGCCCTTCAAGCTGATGAGCGGGATGTCGACGGCGATCGCGGTCAATAGGCCCCCTTGCCGAATATCATGACGGCCGGCGTCTTCACGATGATCTCGAGATCGAGACCGAGAGACCAGTGCTCGATATAAAACAAGTCGAGCGAGAAGCGTTGCTCGCTCGACACGTCGGAGCGGCCCGAGACCTGCCACAGACCCGTGATGCCCGGCAGAATGTTCATGCGCTTCTTGGCCGTCTCGCCGAAGTCGCGCTCCAGGGCCTCGACCTCGCCGGTCGTCAGCGCGAGCGGCCGGGGACCGACGACGCTCATGTCGCCCAGCAGGGCGTTGAGGAACTGCGGAAACTCGTCGAGGGAGAAGCGGCGGATCCACTTGCCGACGCGCGTGACGCGAGGGTCGTTCTTGGATTTAAAGAAGGCGCCCTTCTGGTCGTTGAGGCTTTTGACCGACTCGATCTTCTTCTCGGCGTCGACGACCATGGTGCGGAACTTGTAGGCCTCGAAGACGCGCCGGCGGTAGCCGTAGCGCTTCTGCTTGAAAAGAACGGGTCCGGTCGAATCGAGCTTGATGAGGACGCAGATCAACAGCCACATCGGCGCGGTCGCCAGCAGCAGCAGCGTGGAGAAGACCACGTCGAAGACGCGCTTGGCGATGAAGTTGGCGCGCGTCAGCGACGCGTGCTTGATGCGGTAGGCGGGCAGGCCTAAGTGGTGGTCCATCTGCACCTCGCCCATGCGGATCTCGAGGAGATCGGGCACCATGGCGAAGCGGATGCCGCGCGCGTCGCAGGCCTCGGCGGCGGCGAGTATTTTTTCATGCGTCTCGCGCGAGCGCAGGACGATGATCTCGTACCAGTTCGTCTTTTCGAGGAGGCGATCCAGCTCGACGGATTCGGGCAAAGCGGCGATCTCGCTCACCGGAGCGCCGGGGTGGCGAGCGAGAATGCGCTCCTTGAGCACGGCGGCCACCGAGCCGCCGCCGACGAGCAGGACGGGACGGGCGGCTTCCAGGCGCGCGAGCTGGTCGTCGAGCCACAGCGCGAGGGTTTGAGTGGCGCACAGCAGCACGACGCCGAAGGGGAAGACGCCGGCCAACATCAGTCGCGAATAGGCCAGGCGCTCGTACAGGAATGCGGCGGCGAGCGTGGTCAGCGCGCCGAGCGCGGCGGATTTGACGATTTGAAGAAAGCGGTCGGCCGAGCCCATGTAGGAGGCGGTGTAGACGCGGTTTGAGCGCAGCAGGAGCAGCCAGATCGGCACGGCGGCGTAGAGCAGGCCCTGGTAGTTGCTCCAGGCGACGGCTTCACCCGAGAGCGGGATGCGCGCGACGAACCAGGCCCATTCAAAGCGCATCCAAAACGCCGCCCGATAAGCCGCGCCGACCGCGAGCGCGTCGAAGACGATGTGACCGACGGTTCGCAGCCCGTGGCGCAGCCAGGGCGGAAGGCGCAGGCCGGCCTGCGGGGCGGACGCCGCCGGGGCTTCCTCGCGCGTCGCGCGGTGTTTGAGGGCCATTCTGAGGGGAATTATAACAATTCCCCCGACGGGCTAGGCCGGGATCCTTTAGGGGATCGAGAGCCGTCCGTCGCGGACGGAGCAGGAGGGGATATCGACCGGGAACGGCACGGAGCGCGATAGGCCGAACACCGTGCGCACGGTCGTCCGGTCGGCGAGACTTTCCAAGTCGAAGAGGGGGCCGTTGGCGCCGTAGCGCAGCAGGAGCTGCGGCGGCAGAGGAATGCCGCCGGCGCGCAGCGAGGTCAATGAGACCGCGCATGACGACGACACGGCGACTTCACCCGAGACCGGAACGCCCTTGAGCGACGCCGCCATTCGGGCGACTCCCTCGAACTCGACCGAGCGGATTTTCAACGGACCGCGCGTCAGGAAGGAAGCGAGGGCCGCGGCCTCGATATGAGCCGAGACGATCTTGACCCGCCCCGTCGAGACCAGCCGCGCTCCGGGCCCGTCGGGAACGAAAACCGCGTCGACAAGTTCGAGCCGCGCGCCGGAGATCGCGAGCCCTTTGAGCCGGGCGTCTTTCACTGAAACGGTGACGCGGTCGTAGGAGGCTTTTTTTCCGTTCCAGGCGCCGAACGCCAGTTCCGCCGCCGGCGTTTCGATCAGCGAGGAAAACCGGAGGGGTCCGGAAAAGGCGCGGCCGCGGAAGGGCGCCGCGGCAAGCCGGCGGCGGCCGTAGAGCACGGCCGTCGTTGCGTCGGGCAACGGCCAATATTTTTTTTCTTCGAACGCGATGGTAAACCAGCCGGCTTTATCGAGGATCGAGGCCTCGGCGCCGCGGAACTCCCCGACGACGGCGCCGGGGCCCATCCCGCCGCGCTTGTACAGGACGAATTCCGAGAGTTCCCACGGAACGTCGTTTACCCCGCGAAGTTCAAGGTCGCCGACGCCGAGCAACGCCGCCTGCCAGGTCAAGTTGAGCTTGTTGAAGCGCGCGTCGTTGGCGATGACGGCGACCGCGGTGAGGCCCGGGCGCCGCGCCGCGGCGACCGCCTCGAGCGCGGCGGAGAGCTTCCAATCCTCGACGGCGGGAGGCGCCGGCGGGCGGGCGATGGACATCGTCGCCTGCCATGCCGCCAGGGCCCAGACCAGCGGAGGCGGCGCGGCGGCGGCGATCAAGGCGGCCAGTCCCGTCAGGCCGGGCAGAAGGTAGCGCATCTGACGGTTGGGCACGATCGCCCAGAAGATATAGGACGACAGCGTCCCGAGCAATACGAGCCGGGTCGCGGGATTTCTGTCGCGGCGCAGGGCCCACAGCGAGTAGGCGGACATCGCGCAGAACAACGCGCCGAAATCGGCCGGCATCCCGCCCAGATAATGCAAAAACGCGGCGCCCTTCCAGAACGGGACGACGAAGTCATTCGTGGCCTGGGTCAGGCGCATCAAGACGAGGGGTAAGCGGATGAGGTACCACGGCAGGCACAGCGCGAGGCCCAAAGCGCCCGAGGCAAGCGCGTTCGCGCGGGTCTCACGGCGTCGCAATGCCCGGAGCCCGAGCCAAAACGCGGGCAGGAGGTAGCTGAAGAAGCTCCACTTGTGCAGCATGCCCACGCCGAAGGCGAGACCGAAGGCGAGCGACGGGCCGCGGCGCCGGAAGCCGTCGCAGCTCACGAGGGCCCACCACGCGGCGGCGGCCACGGCGGTCAGGGGCAGGTCGACGAGGGAAGTGCGGGTCAGCTCGGCGACGAGCGGCGCGCACGCGAAGGCGATCGCCGCGGCGACGGCGGCGCCGTCGCGGCGGCATTCGCGCGCGAGGCCGCAGAGCGAGAACGCCAGCGCGCAGAGATAAAACCAATTGACCCACAACGCGGCGCCCGCGGGATTTGGGAAGAGGTAGGCGGTCGCGAGCAGGAGGTGGTAGATGGGCGGAAACGGAGGGATCGCGGCGTTGGGCGTATAGCGCCAGATCTCACCCCAGAGGCCGAGCGAGGCGGCTTGGAAGTAACGCCAGGCGACGAAAAGATGATTGGCCTGATCCCACGCCGGCGGGCGCGTGTCGGAGGCGATGAAGCGCGCGAGTTCCCACGCTTGCCAGACGGCGAAGAGGCAAAGGCCTGCGAGCGCGGCGCGCGTCGTCCGGCGCCGCGGGATCATGCCTTACGCGAGTAGAGCGTCGAGAGTTCGGACAGCATGCGGTCGCGCGAGAACTCCGCGCGCACGCGTTCGCGGCCGGCGGCGCCGAGCTTGAGGCGCAGGGCCTCGTCGTCGACGAGCTGCTGGGAGCGCTCGAGTAGCTCGACTTCGCTCGCGACGATGAACCCGGTCACGCCGTCGACGACGGCGTCGCGGTTTCCCGCGTTGTCGGAAGCGACGACGGGCAGTCCCGCGGCCATCGCCTCGAGCACGGCGTTGGGCAGTGCGTCCCAGCGCGAGTAATGCACGAATAGATCCGCGGAGCGAAGGCGCTCGCGCGCCTCGTCGGCGCTGAGCCAGCCGGTGACGTCGGCACGGCCCTTGAGGTTCATGTTCTCGAGCAAAATGCGCGCGCGCGCCTCATCCTCGCCGCCGCCGATCCACAGGCACTTGAGCCCGTTGCGGGAGTCCGTGAGGCGTTGGGCGAGCAGCAGCCACGCGTCGGGGTTGCGCGCGTAAGCCATGCGACCGCAGGAGGCGACGACGAGGCCCTCGTGCGGGACGGGCTCTAGTGCGGCGCCGAGATACGCGTCGCAGACCGTGTGCACCGAAGCGCCGAGCGCGCGGGCGGCAGCGGCCTCGCCGGGCGAACAGGCGATCACCTCGCCGACGCGCGAGGCGGCGCGCTCGACGGTTTTGTAAAGCAGGCGGGAGGCGGCGGAGCGGTCTTTTTGCAGGAAGCCATAGCCGTGCGGCGTGTAAAAGATCGCCGGCACGCCGGCGGCTTTCGCCGCGAAGCGCGCGAGGGCGCCGGCCTTCGAGGAATGCGCGTGCACGACGCCGGGCTTATGCTCTCGAAACAACGCGCGCAGCTTGTTGAACGCGGCGAGGTCGCGAATCAGGGAGATCTCGCGCGTCATCTCCGGAACGAAGTGCGCGGTTTTCGCGCCGCGGCACTTTGCCCGGTACTCGTCAGCGGAACCGCCCCGCGCCGCGTAGACGAGAGAGACCTCGAAGCGCGCCGGGTCCAGGCCGTTGCAGATCGCGGCGACCTGCTCGCCCGTCCCTCCGGGCCCGCCGCACTCGACGACTTCAAAGACCTTGATCACGCGTTTCTCCTGGCACGGACGAGGCGCAGCGCCTCTTCGGCGGCGAACGGGAACAGCATCGGCAGATACATGAGTTTGTGCCGTCCGGCCCCGCCGAGATCGAACTCGAGCAGGGAGGACGCGGCCGTCATCAGCGCGAAAAATAAAAGCGGGCTCATTCGCTCAGGCGAAATGCCGCCGCGCGCGACTGACGCCACGGCGAGGGCGAAAAGAATGAGGAGCAACGAGTTCTCGGCCGCCGCCAGATAGCGCCCGGCCTTTCCATCCATCGGGTATAGCCCGGGCAGCGGCATGAACAAGACATGGAAGGAAGCTTTGGGCACGAAGGCCGCGACATCGAGCCACGAGCCGAAGCGCTCGTCCGGAAAGAGCAAGGTGCCGATCTCCCGCCCGAGGCCGACGGCGTAGAGATGCTCGGAGTACTGGCGGTAGCGGCGCTGAGCCGTGATCTCGGAGGGCGTCCAATGGGCGGCCGCGACCGCGACGGCGGCGAAGGTCAGTGCGAGCGCCAGGCCGGCGGCGGCGCGGCGGGGGCGCAGAAAAGTCCAGGCCGCCGGTGCTGCGAGCGCCGCGGCGGCGGCGAGCGCCGCCGGCGCGCGCAGCACGGCGAGGACAGCGAGCAGAGCGGCTGCCGCCGCAGTGCGGCCGGGGCGGCAAAGCCAGAGCGCTCCCATCAGGGCTGCGCAGATCAGGCCCTCCTTGAAGTTCTGAGAGGTGTAGAAGACGTGCGATGGCCACAGCGCCAGCAAGCCCGCCGCGATCAGTCCTGCAGACGCGCCGAAAACGGCCGCCGCCCAAGTGCCGAAGGCGAGAACGCCGAGTGCGGCGGCGAAAGCGTTGCAGAGCTTGGGCGCGAGCGGCCGGGGTCCGGCGACGCGGTACAAAGCGGCGGTGAAGCGGATGTGCGCGCGCTGGGCGAAAGAGTAGGCGACGTCGCGTCGCTCGTCGTGCGCGGCAGCGGCGAGCGACGCTCGCGCCTCGCGGTCCGCGAACTCCGCGTCGGTGTAGTAGTAGGCCGGGAAAAGTGGCTTGAACTCGGTCAGCACCGCCGCGCCCGCGCGCAACGAGAACGCCGCGGTCGCGATCGCGATCAGGCGGCGCAGGTCAGTCCGCGACACGGTAGCGCAAGAGGCACCATAGATAGGAGAATCCGTCTTTCCAGGTGATCTTCTTGCCCTCGGCGTAGGTGCGGCCGGAGTACGAGATCGGGACCTCGTAAAGGCGCAGACGGCGCTTGCAGATCTTAGCCGTCAACTCGGCCTCGATGCCGAAGCGCTCGCTGCGCAGAGGGATGACCTTGAGCTTCGACGAGTCGAAAGCCTTGTAGCAGGTCCCCATGTCGGTCAGGTTGATGTCGTAGAGGACGTTGGTCAGCAAGGTGAAGATCAGGTTGCCGAAGTAGTGCCAGAAAAACAGGACGCGGTGAGGCCCGCCCAGGAAGCGCGAGCCATAAACGGCGTCGGCGCGTCCGTCGAGCAGGGGGGCGAGCATCATCGGATAGTCGATGGGGTCGTACTCGAGGTCGGCGTCCTGGACGATGACGAAGTCGCCGGTCGCACGGGCGAGCGCGGTTCGCAGGGCCGCGCCCTTGCCGCGGTTTTTCTCGTGAAGGACGACCACGGCGCGGGAACCGAGCCCGGCGAGGAGCTCGCGGGTGCCGTCGGTGGAGCCGTCGTCGACGACCACGATCTCCTTTTTCACGGGCAGAGCGACGCTCTCGACGCGCCGCAGCAACTCGAGGACGGTGGCTTTTTCGTTGAAGACCGGGATGAGAACCGACAGCGTTTTCGTCACGAGGCGATTATAGGATTTCCCGCGCGGGCAGGGCGGAGGTCCCGGCCAGCCACACGAAGAGAAATAAGGTGGCGACTTGCTCGGTCTGCCACGCGACCTCGGTAAGGTTCATGATCAGGAAAGCGGCGGTGGCGGCGACGGCGGCCATCGAGCGGGCGTCGCGGCGCTCGCGTTCGGCCAACAGGGCGCCGCGGACGAACGCCATCAGCGCGGCAAGCAGGATCAGGAGGCCGGGCACGCCGCGCTCGGCGAATTGGTGGAGATAGAGATCGTGGGCGTTGCCCCAGGATGCCTCTCCGTCGAGGATCTCCGGATGGTAGCGCGGGAACGCTTCGCGGTAGCCGCCGGGTCCGACGCCCGTCAGCGGGCGGTCATGGGCAATGCGCAGGGCGACCTCCCACAGCACGAAGCGCGAACGATGCGAACTCGTCTGCGAATCGTGGGCGAAAAGCTTGTCGAGGGTGCGTCCCCCCGTGGGCATGACCTCCCAGATCCCGAAGACGCCGAACACGGCGAGCACGCCCGCCAGGAACCACCGCCTCCAGCGGGGCTCCGCCCAGCAGGCCAGGAAGAAGGCCGCGCCGAGCGCGAGTATCACCGCCCGGGTCTGCGAGGCGACGAGCGCGGCCGCCAGGAGAACGAGCAGGATCACGGCGCCCCGGCGCCGGGCCCGAGGGACGCCGGCCTCCGGGGGGCGCGCGAGCCAGGCCGCGACCGCGATCAGCCCTAGGCCCATGACCTCCGAGTAGGAGACCGGGTGAAGAAAGCCGTGAGCGCGAACGCTTTGTTCGTGTGCCGCCCACTTCTGCAGCGCCTGCCAGACGCCGACGGACGCGTGCAACCCGAGGCCGACGGCCAAGGGTGTGGCGATCGCCACGTCGTCGGCGAGCGTCAACGCGCCGGAGATGGCGAGGAACGCCCACAGCTTGTGAAGGTCCTTGGGAAGGACCTTCAAGCTCGCGAGCGGGTCCAGGCCGGCGAGAGAGGAAACCACGGCCCACGCGCAGCACGCGGACAAAGCCAAAAAAACCGGGTTACGCGCGGCGCCGCCGAGGGCCGCGGCGGTCGCCGCGCGGGCGTCTTCTCGGCACAGCGCCCACAGGAGGACCGCCGTAACGGCGGCGAGGCTCGCGTTGGCGCCGGCGATCGACAGCGGAAGCGTGACGGCGAGGGAGGCGAGTGCGTAGGACAGCGCGCGGCTCGGATTCATCGGAGGGTCCAGTTTACAACATTCGCCGCGGGCGCCCCTCGAATGCGCGGACCACGAGGAAGAACGACAGCCCGAGCGTAAATGAGAGGCCCAGCGCGGCGGCCGCGCCGGTGACGCCGTAGATCGGGATCAGGCGCGCGGCGAGCGCGGCGTTGCAGGCGCCCGCGAGGAGTCCGCCGAGGACGGAAATTCGCAAGCCCGAGAAGTCCCGGGCCGAATAGAGGGCTGACAAAGTGCCGTGCGCGAGCACGAGTACCGCGCTCGCGGAGAAGGCCAGCATCCAATCGAGGCGCATCGGGTAGCGGCGGCCGAACACCGCGAGCGCTGCGGCCAGCGCGGACAGGAAGAACAGCCAGGCGCCGAACAGGGCGGGGATGGCCCAGCGTCGGACGAGTTCCCAGGTTTCCCGCTGGCCGCGCTCGTCGCTGGCCATGGGCACGATCACCGACTGAAGCATGTAAAGGAAGGCCAGCGCGACCTGGATCGTCGCGGTGAAGTAAGCGCTGAACAAGCCCACCTCTTCGGCGCCGCGGATCGAGTGGAGGATGAAGCGTCCGGGGGCGAGCACGCAGGCCACGGCGAGGAGGTTCAAGGACGCCACGGCCGCGTAGCGCCACACCGCCTTGAGCAGCTCAGGCTCGAAGGCCGCGACGAGGTAGCGCCGCTGGCACCACAGCGCGTAGACGGCGCCGAGCACGAAGCCGGAGCTCAGGGCGGAGATGAGCGCGCGGTGATCGGGACCGAACGCGAGGCCGGCGACGATCAAAGCGACCGGCGCCGACAGCCCGTAGACCGCCTCCACCAGACCTCGATGCGCGAAGCGACGCAGGCCGAGCAACGGACTCGCCACGACCACATACACCGCGTTGGCCGTGGCGAGCACCATCGTCGGGATGAACAGAGCGTCGGGCAGGTTGAGGGTCCGGTTGAGCGCCTGATGCGCGGCGGCCATGACCGGAAGGCACAACAAAGTCCACGCGGCGAAGGCGAAGAGAGCGGTGGAGACGAAGCGCGCGCGCTGGCGCTCGTCCGTCTCGGGCGCGAGGAACTTGCCCATCGCCGTCGGAAACCCGAGCATCGGCGCGATTTGAAGATAGGAAGATGCGGCGAGGACGAGATTGGCGCGGCCGTATTCCTCGGGGCCGAGCCACCGTCCCGCCGCGATCTGCGTCAGCAAGGTCGAGGCCTTGGCGAGGCCGTAGAGAATCCCAATCCAGCCGAGGCCGCTGAGGAAGGCGGGTAAGGTGCTGGGCGCGGCGGCCGGGGCCGCCGCGTGGCCGCGGCCCGAAACGGCGCGCGCGCGGGCGAAAAGGTGTTGCGTGTCGGGCTCGTTGCCCTCGACGGTCAAGGTCAGCGCGGGCTTGAGCTGGTCGAGCAGGGCCTGCGTGTGGGGCGAATGTCCGCTCAGCAACGCGACGCAGCCGGCGTCGAGGCCCCGGTCGTGCAGCAGGTCAGCCAGGCGCGGCGCGAGCAAAGTCGCATTCGTCTCGCGCCACAGCCGCCGCGTCGCCGGAAGAAAAGAAGACGCCACGACGTCGACGCCCGGCGGCAGCGAGGCGGCTTCGTGCGCCCCGACGCCCAGGAAGGCCCGGCGGACGCGGCGAAGAAATCCCCGCTCGGCGCCCAGCTCGACGAAGAACACGCGCCGGCCGGTCGCGGCCCATTCGGCGGCTTCCCTTCGCCGCGCCTCCGGCGCGCGGTTCCACGGCACGGGCGACAGCACGACGGCGTCGCGGCCGGGATTGGATTCGCATTGCGCCCGGCGTTCGGAGGCCATCGTCAGGCAGCGCTCGAAGCGTTTGAATTCGGTCGCCGCCGAGTGGGCGCGCGCGTGGGCGATGCGCTCCGCGCGAAGGCGCGCGGTCTCGCTACGCGGTAAGCCGCGCGCGATCCGCACCCAGTCTTGGGGCGTCTTACCCACGTAGATCAACCCCTCGAGCGCCTTCAGCGACGGCAGGTCCGTGGCGATCACGGGCCGGCCCGTCGCCAGGCACTCGTAGATCTTGGCGGGGACGACGCCGAGCAGGAACGGATTGATCCGGTAAGGCAGCATCAAGCATTCGTAGGGAGCGAGGCTTCCCGCGAGCTTGTCGCGGTCGACGGGCGGGTGGCGCTTGACCTCGGGCGAGAGCTCAGGCGCGTTCCCTTTGGTAAAGCCGCGCACCGTCGCCTTGAAGCCGTCTTCGGCCAGAGCGTCGACGAAGCGCTCGTCTAAGTCTCGGCTCCAGGTACCGTAGTAGACGAAATTATCCCATGTCTCCTTGGGAGGAGGAAGATGGAAAAACTCCTCGGGCACGCCTTGATGGATCTTCTCGACGCGGGGGTGTTCGGCCTTCTTCTGCTCGTAAAGAAAGTCGGAGTCGCAAACGACCTGGTCGGCGAGCGCCAGAAGTTCGCGCTCCGACCGCGAGAAATCGGCGGGCGCCTGCGGGTGGGCGCGGAAATTGGAAGCGCAGTCGTAGAGCAACGCCCCGGGCTTGAGTAGGCGCACGAGCTCGACCGTGGTCGCCGTGGGCACGTAGACGACGCACGCCGGGCCGCGGCGCAGGCCGGCCTCGACGAGCTCGCGGTTGAGCGCGGGCAGGAAAAAGCGCGCGTTCAGCGCACGGAACACGGACCAGGTCGGAGGCAGGACGCGGGGCGACAGGATGCGCACGCCCGAGGGCGTACGGTTGCTGCCGCTGACGCCGTCGGGTGAGACGAGGTTGCAAAGGCGGCGCCACAATCGAGGGAGGTCGCGCCACTCGGGATTGCGAAATCCCGTGTTCTCGACGAAGAAAACCTCGCGGCCTTCGGCCGCGAAGGCCGCCGCGAAGATCTGATGACGCTGCCAAGCCGTGTCCCAATCGATGCTGCTGAGAACGACGACCTGTTGCCGGACGCTCAGCGGGAACTCCACCAGGCGAGCGTGTCGGCGAGGCTGCGCTTGAGTGTGACCCGGGGCTTCCAGCCGAGGGCGGAGATCTTACGCAGGTCCGCCGCGAGGTCCTTCACCTCGGAAGGGCGGCGCCGTGCGGGATCGACCGTTTCGCGCGCGTCCACCCCGGCGGCGGCGGCAAGGCCGCGTAGGATGTCGCGCATCGGCGTCGAGCGACCGCTGCCGACGTTGTAGCACTCGCCGGCCGCGCCGCGCCGCGCGATCGCTTCGAGGGCGGCGGCGACGTCGCGCACGTCCACATAGTCGCGGCGCGGGCTCAGGTCGCCGACGAGGATCTCGGGCGATTGCAGGCGCGCGGCGACGCGCGCGATCTGGCGGGCGAAGGCGCCGGGCGCCAGGTTCTCCGGCGTGCCGGGGCCGAGCACGTTGAAGATGCGCGCGACGGCGACCTCAAGGGGCCCGCGCGAAAAGGACAAGGCGGCCAAAGTTTGCGCGAGCTTGCAGGAGCCGTACACCGTGACGGGGTCGAGAGCGGCGTTCTCACGGACGCGCCGCGCGCCGCCTGCGGCGCCGTACTCAGCCGAGGAAGCCGCGACGACGACGCGCACGCGACGCCCGGACTCGGCGAGCGCGGCGAGCAAGTTGACGGTCGCGGTCACGTGCGGACGCCACAGTCCGCTCCAGTCCGGGGCGCGCGTGACTCCGGCCAGGTGATAGACGAGATCGGGACGCGCGCGGGAGATGAGCGCCCGCGCGGCGCGCGCGTCGGTCAAATCGCAGGCGGCGCGCGACGGCGCGATCACGCGTGCGCGGCCTTTCAGCCGCTCGAGCAAAGGCCCGGCGAGGAAGCCGCCGGCGCCGGTGACGAGAATGCGCTTCATATCAGGCCGGGACCCTTCGGGCCCGGCACAGATGCGTTAGAGGAAGTCCTTGTAGCATCTAGACGTTGTAGAGCCCGGCTTTGTAGTCGGCCAGGTTCGCGCGGACGTACTCGAGCGTGCGGGCCAGCCCCTGCTCGAGCGGCACGCGCGGGCGCCAGCCGGTCAGCTTCCGCGCCTTCGCGTTGGAGCAGATCAGGCGCATGACCTCGCTGCGTTCGGGGCGCACGCGAGCTCGGTCTTCGCGTATTTCCGGGCGCTTGCCGGTGAGCTTCGCCATCAGGCGCACGGTCTCTCCGATCGTCACGCCGCGGCCGGCGCCGATGTTGACGACCTCGCCGATCGCCTTCGGCGAGGAAGCCACCGCGAGGAAGCCGTCGACCGTGTCGGAGACGAAGTTGAAGTCGCGCACCGGCGTCAAAGAGCCGAGCTTGAGCACCGGATTTTCCTGAAGCAGCTGACAGGCGATCGAGGGGATGACGGCGCGCGCGGACTGGCGCGGACCGTAGGTGTTGAACGGGCGGCACACGGCGACGGGCAGACCGAAGGACTTCTCGAAGCTGAGCGCGAGCTGGTCGGCGCCGATCTTGGTCGCGGCGTAAGGCGACTGGCCCTGCAACGGGTGCTCCTCGGTGATCGGCACGAACCGCGCCGTCCCGTAGGTTTCGGAGGTCGAGGTGTGCACGAGCTTTCGCACCTTGTGGCGGCGGCAGGCCTCGAGCACGTTGAGGGTGCCCGTCACGTTCGTCGCGACATAAGAAGCCGGAGCGAAGTAGGAATAGGGAATGGCGATCAAAGCCGCCAAGTGGAAGACGGCCTCGGAGCCCGCGATCAAATCGTGCATGCAGGCGGGATCGGTCACGTCGCCGGAGACGATTTCCACGCGCTTCTTGAGCTCGGGCGAGAGCTCCTCGAGGAAGCCCCAATGGCCGCGGGAGTTGTAGTGCACGAGCGCGCGCACCTTGGCGCCTTGACGGGCCAGTTCCTCGGTCAGGTGGCTGCCGATGAATCCGCCCGCGCCGGTGACGACGACCTTCACGTTCTTCCAGTTCATTGGGGTAATCCTACAAAAGGCCTTGTGCGGCTCGTCCAAGATTTTTGAGCGAAAACGGCCAAGCGGCCAGCATGCGCATGACGTAAGAACGGCGCAACGCGCCGTCGGAGCCGGGCGCGAGAAGGGCGCCGACCGCCGCCCGGTAAACGAACGACAAGCGCCGCCGCATCCGTAGGCGATCGCACGGTCCGGGGTTGGGGCCCATATGCGAGGCGAAGTGATCGCGCAGCAAGGTCTCCAAGTTCGAATGATGGTATTCGACCTTGCTCGACGCCGAGCCGGGGATCAGGTTGTAGGCGCCGAGCGCGCGCGGGATGAAGCGAAACGGCCCGGTCTTCGAGAGGCGCATCCAGAAATCGTAGTCCTCGACGGTGTTGAATTGCGGCTCGGTGCGGAAGCCTCCGATGCTCAGAGCCTTGTCGCGCCGGAAGGTCGCCGCCGTGGGCGAGACCGCGTTGGCCTCGAAGAGCAGGCGGTCGTACATGTCTTCGCAGGCGGGGCCTTTGCGCTCCACGCGCAGGACCCGGCCGTCCTGCACGACCTCGAGGTCGTGGCCGACGAGGACGGTGTCCGGGTGCGCGTCGAACTCGGCGACGGTCAGCGCGAGCTTGTCGGGCGTCCAGAAGTCGTCGTGATCGAGCAGAGCGATCAGCTCGCCGTGCGCGCGCTCGAGCCCCGTGTTGCGCGCGGCGGCGATGCGCCCGTTGGGCCGGCGCACGCACTCGCCGGGAATCTGATGATTCGCCAACCAGCCGTCGACCACGAGCTTCGTTTGATCCGGGGAGCCGTCGTCGACGACGATGAGCTCGAAGTCGCGGTAGGTTTGCGCCGCGATCGTGTCGAGCGTCGCCGTGATGAACTTGGCGGCGGCGTAAGCGGGGATGACGACCGAGACGCGGGGCACGGCCTACAGCCCGCGCGCGCGCAGGTCGTGAATCTGGATCATGCCCACCGCGCGGCCGCGCGCGTCGGTCACGGGCAGGACGTTGAAGGGGTTCTTGCGGTTTTCCATGATCTCCGCGGCGCGCGCGGCGAGCACCGTCGGGCGCACGGTCGTGGGGCTCGGGTTCATGACGCGCTCGACGCCGAGCTTGCGGATGTCGAGACCTTTCTCGAGGCAACGACGGATGTCGTAGTCGGTGACGAGGCCCACGAGGCGTCCCTTCTTGTCGACGACGCAGACGGCGCCGGCGCGCTGGCGCGTCATCTCGAGCAGCATGGCCTGCGCGGATATTCCGGCGCGCACGACGGGATTGTCCTCACCGCCGCGCATGACGTCGGCGACCTTCAAGGTCAGGCGTCGTCCCAAGCGGCCGCCCGGGTGGTTGAGCGCGAAGCTCTCGCGCCCGAAGCCGCGCATTTTCATGAGCGCGACCGCGAGCGCGTCGCCGGCGGCGAGCGCGGCGGTGGTGCTGGAAGTGGGGGCGAGGTTATGGGGGCAGGCCTCGGCCTCCACGGGCGTGACGAGCACGACGGTCGCGGCCTTGGCCAAGGTCGAGGACGGGTTGGCGGTGAGCGCGATGAGCTTGGCGCCGATGGAGCGCACGCGCGGCAGAAGCGCGTTGAGCTCGTCGGACTCGCCGGATTTGCCGAGTGCGACCACCACGTCGCCCTTGCGCACGAGCCCCAGGCCGCCGTGCAGGGCCTCGGTCGCGTCGAGGTAAAGGGCCGAAGTGCCGGTCGAGGCCATCGTCGCGGCGATCTTCTGCGCGATCAGCCCTGACTTGCCCACGCCGGTCAGGATCACGTTCCCTTTGCAGCCTTTGATCAGGCGCGCGGCGGCGACATAGCGTTTGTCTAAAGCGCGTTCGAGCGCGCCCAAGGTCTTCGCTTCGAGGCGCACGACCCGGCGGAGCTCTTTGAGAATATCGGCGTCGCTGGTCTCGCGGGCCATTAGAGGCGGAAGCTGATGTTGTTGAAGTCCACGAGGCTCGTGCAGCGCGCCGGCGGGAAGCCGGCGGGGGGCGCCTCGAGGGTGGCGGTCAGCACGTGATCGGCGTTGTCGGGGATCTCGGCGAAGGTCCGGTAGAAGGCGAACTGGGTGCCTTCGGGGGCGAGCTCGGCGATCTTCTCGGAGAGCAATTCTTTGAGCTCATCCTGCGCGACGAGATGGAAGGTGCGGCGGCCGCTCTTGTGCTCGCGCGCCAGGACCGCGGCGATGTTGGCCTCGATCTGGCGGAACAGGCGGATCGTGTAAAGGGTGTAGTCGTAGGACTTCTTCGTTTTTTCCAGCACGCCTTGCAAGGTAAGCAGGTACTGGGTGCGCTTCCAGTCGAGCTGGGTGATCTTGATGAGGCCTTTGCGCGAGAGGCGCTTGATCAGCAGATTGGTCATGCCGAGCGACAAGCCCAGGCTCTGAGAGAGATCGCGCTGGGTGCGCATCGGTTGGCGGGAGATCTCCTGGATCAGGAGAAATTCTTTTTCAGCGAGGTTTTGGCTGGGCACAGGGACCTTGTTCGAAGATTGAACAGTCTACCATTTCTCGACTCAAGAACGGAGGTACTTCGCGCGTTTTCGGGGATCGGAAAAGAGGTCCTGGGCGGTTTGGTAATCCTCGGGCCGGCCGATGTCGAGCCACTCGGCCTTGTTGCGAAAGCCGCGGACGGTATCGCCGGCGGCGCGGATGCGGCTGATGAGATCGGGGATGCCCAAGGTCTCGTCGCGCGCGATGAGCTCGAGCGTCTTGCGGTCGAAGACGTTGACGCCCATGCTGACCAGGTAGCGGTAGGAGGGCTTCTCCGTGTAGGCGGCGAGGCGGTCCTGCGCGTCGAGGTCGATGACGCCGAAATCCACCGTCGTCTTGCGCTCGCAGACGGCGACGGTGGCCGCGGCGCGGGACTTGCGGTGCGCGTCGTAGAGCGCGCGGTAGTTGAGCGTCGTGAGCAGGTCGCCGTTGATCGTCAGGAAGTGGGGCTTGAGGCCGCGGATGAGCTTGAGCGCGCCGGAGGTGCCCAGGGGCTTCTCCTCGCGCACGTAGCGGATCTTCATGCCCCAGCGCTTGCCGTCGCCGCAGTAGGCCTCGATAAGCCCGGCGAGGTGTCCGGTCGAGATCACGACGTCGGTGAAGCCGAAGTGGCGCAGCTGGCGCAGGACGATCTCGATGACGGGATAGTCACCGACCGGAACCAGGGGCTTGGGCAAGGTCGCGGTGAAGGGGCGCAGGCGCGTGCCCTTGCCGCCGGCCAGGATGACGGCTTGCAGGCTCACGCGCGGATCCTCATGGCGGCCTTCATGGCGCGCAGACCGTCGGCCACGGAAAGGGGTACGACGCCGAGTTCCCGTTCCATGCGTGCCGTCGACAGCGTCGTGTTCGGAGGGCGCTTGGCGATGCCCGGGAAGCGAGAGCTGTCCACGCGCTTGACGAGCTTCGGGTCGAAGCCGAAGACCTTGGCGAGCGCCAAGCCGAACTTCCAGCGGTTCATCGCGTCCTTGCCGGCGACGTGGAACACGCCCTTGGCGTTCTTGCGCACCATCGCCCACAAGGCTTCGCCGCATTGGATGTTGTAGAGGGGATTCTCGGTCACGTCGTCGACGAGCTCGACGCTCTCGCCGCGCATGAGCTTGTCGTGGATCCAGGTGGCGGGGTTAGGGCGCGTCACCGGGTGGTTCCAGCCGTACATCAAAATCGGGCGCATGATCGCCGAATCGGGAAGGGTCTCGCTCACGAGCCGCTCGCACTCGACCTTGATCTGGCCGTATTTGTTGACGGGTTTGGTGGGCGCGGCCTCTTTGTAGGGAGCCTTGGTGCCGTCGAAGACGGCGTTGGTCGAGACGTAGATCAGGTGGACGCCCGCGCGGCGCGCGGCCGAGCAGATGTTCAAGGTGCCGACGAGGTTGGACTCCAGGCTCTCGGCGTAGTTCTTCTCGACGAAGTCGACGCTCGCGATGCCGGCCGCGTGCACGACGGCGTCGAAGCGGTGCTTCTCGAAGAGGCGGTCGACCGCGCCCTTTTCGCGGATGTCGAGGACGAGGTGGCGGGCCTTGGCGTCGTCGACGGCGTAGTCGCGCTGATGCACGCCGAGGATGGACCAACCGGCGGGGGCGGTTTCCTCCATGCCTTTGCCGAGCAGGCCGGTGCCGCCGGTGATCAGGATCTTCTTGGTCTTGCTCACGGTTTCCTCAGCAACGCGCACACGGCGTCGACCGCGCGGGCGGGCAGAGCGGCGCTCGAGGGGATGTTGAAGCAGGTCCGCCATAGGGCGTCGGCCGTATCAAGCGGCCCTGCCGACAAGTTCTCGAACATCGGCTGTCGGTGGCAGGGCGTCCAGAGCGGACGGGCCTCGTAGCCGGCGTCGTTGAGGCGTCTCAAGAGGCGCCGCGCGCGCACGGGGCCGTCGCAGCGCACGGTGTTGAGCCAGAAGTTGCTGCGCGCGCCTTCGGGTTCCCAGATCAAGGAGACGCCGCGCGCGCCGGCGAGGCCCGCGCGGTAGCGCTCGGCGGATGCGCGTTTGCGCGCCAGCGCGGAGTCCAAGCCCTCGAGCTGGGCGCAGCCCAACGCCGCGTTGATGTTGGGCATGCGGTAGTTGTAGCCGACCTCGTCGTGCAGGTACACCGACGCGTCTTTCTTGGCCTGAGTGGACAGGTGGCGCACCCGGCCGATGAACTTCGCGTCGGAGCCGACGACCATGCCGCCGCCTCCAGTGGTGAGGACCTTGTTGCCGTTGAAGCTCAGGCAGCCGACGAGGCCGAAGGAGCCGCAGGCGCGGCCGCGGTACGAGGAGCCCAGGCTTTCCGCCGCGTCCTCGATCATCGCAATGCCGTAGCGCGCGCACACGGCCGCGAGCTCGACGATGCGCGCGGGGTGGCCGAACACATGCACGGGCACGCAGGCGGCGATGCGCCGTCCGCTCTTGCGCTCAACGAGGCGCTTGCCCGCGCGCCGGGTGTTCTTCTCAAGCCACGCCTCAAGCTTGACCGGGTCCATTCCCATCGACTCGGTCTCGGAGTCGACGAAGCGGGGAACCGCGCCCTGATAAACCGCGGCGTTGGCGGTGGCGATGAAGGTGATCGAAGGAACGAGGACCTCGTCGCCGTAGCCGACGCCGGCGGCGCGCAATGCGAGGTGCAGAGCCGCGGTGCCGTTGACGGTGGCCACGCCTTCGCGTGCCCCGAGCCGCGCGGCGGCTTCCCGCTCGAAGCGCGTGACGAACGGACCGCCGGAAGAGACCCAGCCGGTATCGAGGCATTCCAGAGCGTACTTGCGCTCGTTGCCCTTGAACTCGGGCTCGTGCAGGGGGACGACGGTCTTGGGCTTGGTCATTTGGGGAAGAAGTTCGCGTCGTATTCCTGCAGGGCGCGCTGGTAATCCTCGATCTTGCCGATGTCGAGCCAGTACTCCTGGATGGGGAAGCACCCGACCTTGCGCGGCGCCTCGCGGCGCAGCTCCTCGAAGAGGTCGGGCATGTCGCGGCGGGCGTTGGGCTTGAGCCGGGACAAGGTGCCCGGGTCGAGCACGTAGATGCCGGCGTTGACGAAGAAGCGGTGCACGGGCTTCTCGATGAGGGCCGCGAGCTTGTTGTCGTCGAGCTGGACCACGCCGTAGGGCACCTGGAAGTCGTACTCGCGCACGCACATGGTTCCGGTGTTGCCCTCCTTCGCGTGGAAGTCGAGCAAGGCGCGGAAGTTGACCATCGTCAGGAGGTCGCCGTTCATCACGATGAAGGGCGAGTCGAGCTTGCGGGTGATGAGGCTCAAGGCGCCGGCGGTGCCGAGCGCCGTGGGCTCGGACACGTACTCGATCGTCACGCCGAAACGGGAGCCGTCGCCGAAATGGTCCTTGATCTGATCGGCCAGGTAGTTGACGCTGAGGATGAAGCGGTTGAGGCCGTAGTCGGTCAATTGCTTGAGCACGAGCTCGAGCAGGGGCTTGTCGCCGATCTTCATCATCGGCTTGGGGCAGTCGTTGGTGAACGGGCGCAGGCGCGTGCCCTGGCCGCCGGCCATGATCA
>JAYTIP010000217.1:0-6360 GCA_043731745.1 Elusimicrobiota bacterium
GCCGCGAGCATGCTGCGGCTGCGCATTCTCGAGCTCGAGGAAGAGCCGCCGGAGAGCGCGGGGCTTTGGGGCGATTTGGCCGAGGCCGTGCAGGGCGCGGCGCGGTTGTCCGGCGAGACCGCGGCGCTCACGGCGCTTAAGGAGGGGGAGGAGCGGGGCATCCGGAGCTGCCGGCGAGCGCTCGACGACGAACGCGTGTCCGCGGAAACCAAGGCGTTGATCCGCGATACCTTGCTGCCGCTGAACTGGACGCGAGTCTCAGCACTCGACGCCTTGCTTCGCGCCAGGTCCTAAGCGTGAGCGCCCCCGCCGCCGTCTCCGCGCGCGCGGCCGCGCGCGAGGTTTTACGCGGGTTGCTCGCGCGGGCCTATGTCCCCGCGTCCACCTATCGCCTGCAGTTGACGAAGGACTTTGGATTTCGAAGCGCGGCGGAGCTCGCCGGCTACTTCCGGGAACTGGGTACCGGCGCGTTGTATTTTTCGCCCTACTTCAAATCCGCGGGAGGCAACGGCTACGCGGTCGTCGACCCCGCCGTCTTAAATCGCGACCTGGGCGGCCCGCGCGACTTCGACGCGCTGTGCGAGCGCCTCGCCGCGGCGGGCCTCGGCCACATCGCCGACATCGTGCCCAATCACATGGGAATTTCGGGAAATCCGTACTGGTGGGACGTGCTCGAGCGGGGGCAAGAATCGGCTTACGCGTCTTTCTTCGATATCGACTGGAATCCGCCGAAAGAGGAACTTCGCGGGAAGGTTCTGCTGCCGGTGCTCGAGGACTTTTTCGGGAAAGTGCTCGAGGCGGGGCTAATCGGGCTCGGCTTCGACGGCGTGCGGTTCTTCCTCTCGTACCGGAGCATGCGCTTCCCGGTCGCGCCCGCGTCTTTGCCCTGGCTTCTGTCTCGCGCCGGCGCCGATGGCCTGCCCGCGAGGCGCATCGCGGCCCGCTGCCTGGCCGTGTTCAACGGCCGGCGCGGCCGGCCGGAGAGCTTCGATCTTCTCGAGGGGCTCCTTGACCGGCAGTTTTACCGGCTCTCGCACTGGCGCGCGGCGTCCGACGAGATCAATTACCGCCGCTTCTTCAACTTCAACGACCTGGTCGCCGTGAGGACGGAGGAGCCCGAGGTTTTCGAACTGACGCACCGCCTCATCTTCCGCCTTCTCGACGAAGGCAAGGTCCAGGGCCTGCGCATCGACCACCCCGACGGGCTCTACGATCCTCCGGGCTATTTCGCGCGCCTTCAGGACGGCTGGCTGCGGCGCCGGCTGGCGCGCGCGGGCGTGGGCGAGGCCGACGCGACGGCCGTGCTCTTCGAGGACGAATTTCGGGGCTGCGTGCCCCTGTTCGTCGTCGCGGAGAAAATCCTCGACCGGCGCGAAGGCCTGCGTGAGGATTGGCGCGTGAGCGGGACGGTCGGCTACGACTTTCTCAACGCGCTCAACGGGTTGTTCGTGGACCGCTCGAACGAGGCGGCCGTCGGCGAGGCGTATCGCAAATTCATCGGCCGAGATAAGGACGTGGCCGAGCTCTCTTACGACGCGAAGCGGCTTTTTCTGCGGACCTACCTCGCGGGCGAGATCGAAGCGCTCGGCCACCGGCTCGACGCGCTCTCGGAGAACAGCCGGGATTTCCGCGACTTCACGCGCCGCAGCCTGACGGCCGCGGTGCGCGAGGTCATCGCATGCTTCCCGGTTTACCGGACCTATGTCGGCCCGCTCGACCGCTCTCCCGCGCAGGGCGATCGCCGCTACATCGGCGTGGCCCTGGCCAAGGCCCGCCGGGCCGCGCCGGAGCTGGGCTCGGGCGTGTTCGATTTCCTCGAGGACGTGCTGCTCCTGCGCATCGAGTCGCGCGTGCGCCCGGACCAGCGGCCGCTGTACCGGGACTTCGTCCTGCGGTTCCAGCAGCTGACGGCGCCGGTCATGGCCAAAGGCATCGAAGACACGGTGTTTTATATCGACCACCGCCTCATCTCGCTCAACGAAGTCGGCGGCTCGCCGGCGCACTTCGGCGAGACCGTCCCGGAGTTCCATCGCATGAACGCGGAGCGCGCCGAGCGCTGGCCCGGCTCGATGACGGCGGGCTCGACCCACGACACCAAGCGCAGCGAGGACGCGCGCCTGCGCCTGCACGCGCTGACCGAGCTGCCCGAGGAGTGGAGGCGCCAGGCGGCGCGCTGGACGATCCTCAACGAACGACACAAGACCTTGCTCGGCACGACGCTCGAGCCCGACCGCGACACGGAATACTTCATCTACCAGACCTTGCTTTCCGCCTGGCCCGACCGCGAGATCACCGAACACGCCGCGTTCGTCGAGCGCGTGCGAGCCTATGTGAAGAAATCCGTGCGCGAAGCCAAGCGCCGGACCGACTGGCTCAATCCGGACGGAGAGTACGAGGAGGCGGTCGACGCGTTTCTGCGCCGCATCCTGAGCCGCGGCGCGGACAATCGCTTCCTGCGGGCGTTCGGCCCGTTCCAACGGAGGCTCGCCGCCCTCGGCAAGCTCAATTCGCTGTCGGCGCTGACCTTGCGCCTGGGCTCGCCCGGTCCGTTCGACCTGTATCAGGGCGATGAGCTCTGGAACTACCGGCTCACCGACCCCGACAATCGCGCGCCCGCGGATTTCGAGAGACGGGTGTCGGCGCTCGCGGAGCTGCGCCGGCTGCTCGACTCGCGCCGTCCTCGCGCGGTCATCGTGCGCGGGCTGCTGGCGCGCCCCGAAGACGGGCTCATCAAACTTCACCTGACGCGCGAGGGGCTGCTCGCCCGGCGCCGCGACCCGGACGCCTTTCTGCGCGGGACCTACGAGCCCCTCGCGTCGTGCGGGTCGCGCGCCGACCAGCTCGTCGGCTTCGCGCGGGCGTACGACGGACGCGTCGTCGTCGCGGCGGGCGCGCGCTTCTTTGGCCGCTTGCCTCCGGGGGAAGGCGTGTGGCGCGGGTCGGGCTTCGTGCTCCCTAAATCGTGTCGTGCGCGTGAATTTCGCGACGCGTACACGCACCGCCGCGTGCGCGCGGTCTCCTCGGGAGGGCGCGCGATCTTGCCCGCCGCCGAGCTGTTCTCCGTGCTCGGCGCCGCCCTGCTCACGGGGTCCGATGACCACTGAGATGAAGACCGGCCGCCGGTACCCCGTCGGCGCGGAATGCGCGGCGGGCGGCGCGCATTTCCGCGTCTGGGCGCCCGGGCGCGAGCGGGTCTTCGTCCTGTTCGAAGATCCGGGCGGCCGAGAGCTGGCGTTGGAACGCGAGCCGGGCGGTTATTTCTCCGGCTGGGCGCCGGACGCCAAGCCGGGCGCTTCGTATCGCTTCCGGCTCGACGACGACGGAGCGTTTCCTGATCCGGCGTCCCGCTTCCAGCCGCGGGGGCCGCACGGTCCCTCGCGGCTCGTCGATCCTTCCGCTTACTCGTGGGGCGACGCGGGCTGGCCCGGCGCGAGGCGCGAGGGCCAGGTCGTCTACGAGCTGCACGCGGGGACCTTCACGCGCGAGGGAACCTGGAAGGCGGCCGTGCCTCGACTTGCGGAGCTCGCCGAGCTCGGAGTCACGACGCTCGAGGTCATGCCGGTCTCGGACTATCCCGGCCGCTTCGGCTGGGGCTACGACGGCGTCAACCTCTTCGCGCCGTGCCGCCTGTACGGCGAGCCCGACGATTTTCGCGCCTTCGTCGACGCGGCCCACGCCGCGGGCTTGGCCGTGATCTTGGACGTCGTCTACAATCATTTGGGCCCGGACGGAAACTTTTTGCCCCGCTTCTCGCCCCGCTACTTCTCCGATGAGCCGACCGAATGGGGGGCCGCGATGAACTTCGACGGACTGGACTGCGCGCCCGTTCGGGAGTACATCGTCTTCAACGCGGCCTACTGGATCGACGAGTACCACCTCGACGGCCTGCGCTTGGACGCGACGCACGCGATCCGCGACGCCTCGCCCGAGCACGTCATCGCCGAGATCGCACGCGCGGCGCGCGCCGCGGCGGGAGATCGTTCGATCGTGATCTTCGCGGAGAACGAGCCCCAGGTCGCGAACCTCGCGCGTCCGGTCGCCGAGGGCGGACTCGGGCTCGATTCGCTTTGGAACGACGACTTCCATCACGCCGCGCATGTCGCGCTGACGGGCGGGCGCGAGGCGTACTACGACGGATACCTCGGCTCGGCTCAGGAATTCATCTCCTGCCTCTTGCGCGGCTTTCTGTACCAAGGCCAATTCTACGACTGGCAGGGAAAGACGCGCGGCTCACGCACGGACGGCCTCCCTCCGTCGGCGTTCATCCATTTCCTCGAGAACCATGACCAGGTCGCGAATTCCTTCGACGGCCGCCGCCTGCACCAGCTCTGCGACCCGGGCCGGCTGCGCGCGATGACGGCGCTACTCCTGCTCGGGCCTCAGACGCCGATGCTGTTCCAAGGTCAGGAGTTCAACGCGTCGAACCCGTTCCTCTACTTCGCCGACCACACGGCGGAACTCAACGACGCGGTGCGCGACGGGCGACGCTCGTTTCTCCGGCAGTTTCCGAGCCTCTCCTCGCCCGACGCGGCGGCGGCGATCGCGGACCCAAGCGCGTCATCGACCTTCGAGCGCTGCAAGCTCGACCACGCCGAGCGCCGGCGCAACGCGGGCGCGCTCGCCTTGCACCGCGACCTGCTCCGCCTGCGCCGGGACGATCCCGCATTTCGCGAGGCCCGGCCGGGCGGGCTTTCGGCCGCCGTGCTGGGTGACGCGGCGTTCGTCGTGCGCTTCGCGGCTCGCGGCGGCGGCGAGCGCCTTCTCGTCGTCAACCTGGGCGCTGAGAACACTTTAAGGCCCGCCGCGGAGCCGCTGCTCGCCCCGCCGGGGGCGGAGCCATGGCGACTGCTCTGGTCGAGCGAGCGTCCGGAGTACGGGGGTAGGGGCGTCGCCTGCCCTTTCGACGCGTACGGGCGCTGGCGCCTTCCCGCGAATTGCGCGACCGTACTCGAGGGGTCCGCGCATGGCTGATCCGATCCTCAGCAGCATGGCTTGGGCCAAGGACGACCCCAAGGACGCGCCGCGCCTCGTCGACCGCGAGTGGCTGGTCACCAACGGCCTCGGCGGCTACGCCGCCGGCACGATCGCGGGCGTCTGCACCCGCCGCTTTCACGGCTTGCTCGTCGCGGCGCTGCCCGCGCCCCTGGGCCGCGTCATGATGCTCAACCACGCGTCCGAGGAGCTCCGGCTCGAGGACGGCCGCATCGTCCGGCTCGGCGGCGGCGACGAGCGCAGCGAGGGCGCTTTCGATCTCGAGGCCCTGCGCGCCTTCAGCGGCTTTCGGCTTGAAACCGGCGTCCCGGTCTGGCGCTACGAGTTCGACGGGATCGTGCTCGAGAAAAGCCTCGTGCTTCCCCATCTGCAGAACACCGTCTTCATCCGCTACCGCGTGCTCGAGGCGAAGGGCACCGTCCATCTGCGCATCCGGCCGTCGGTGCATTTTCGGGCGCATGAGGGGCGGGTCGATACGCCGCTGACCGATGTGTACGTCCTCAGAGCCGTCGGGGCGCGAAACGAAATTCGCGGCCGCCCCGACACTCCCGCGCTCAAGCTCCGCGTCCATGGACGCCGCGCGTGCCTCGTGCTCGACGGCGGAAGCCGCCGCGACATCTTCTACCGCGTCGAGCACAACCGAGGCTACGACGCGACGGGCGCGCTGTGGAGCCCGGGCTATCTTCGGGCCGAGTTGTCGGCCGGCGAGGACGCGTTTCTCTCCGCTTCGACGGAGCCGTGGGAGATTTTCGGCGCGATGGAGCCCGACGACGCCTTCACGCTCGAGCGCATCCGCCAGGAGCGCCTGCTCGCCTCCGCTCCGCCGCCCTTGCGCCTCGGCGTCGGGGCGGAGCTCGTGCTCGCGGCCGACCAGTTCGTCATGGTGCCGAACACGCGCGTCCTCGACGCCGCGCGCGCGCGCGCGACGGGCGAGGACATCCGCTCGGTGATCGCCGGCTACCACTGGTTCACGGACTGGGGCCGCGACACGATGATCAGCCTCGAGGGCCTGCTCCTCTGCACCGGCCGCCACACGGAGGCCGCGTGCATCCTGCGGCTGTTCGGGCGTCATGTGCGCGACGGCCTGATCCCCAACCTGTTTCCGGAAGGCAAGCAGGAAGGCCTCTATCACGCCGCGGACGCGACGCTCTGGTTCTTCCACGCGCTCGGCCGCTACCTCGCCTACACGGGTGATTGGGCCCTCATCGCGTCGTTCATGCCGACGCTGGCCGACATCGTGCAACGCCACCTCGCGGGGACCCGCTTCGGCATCCGCGTCGACGCCGACGGCCTGCTGGCCCAGGGACAGGACGGCTACCAGCTCACCTGGATGGACGCCAAGGTCCAGGATTGGGTCGTCACGCCGCG
>JAYTIP010000218.1:0-10102 GCA_043731745.1 Elusimicrobiota bacterium
CAACACGCGCTTCATCGACCTGGCGGGCGAGCTCAACATCCAGATGCCCTACTATGTGATGTCGAAGCTCGAGGAGGCCCTGCGCGGTCAGGGCAAGAAGCTCGAGGGCGCCCGCGTCCTCATGCTGGGCCTCGCGTATAAGAAGGACATCGACGATCCCCGGGAGTCGCCGGCCTTCAAGCTCCTCGAGCTTCTCGAGCAGAAGGGGGCCGAGGTGGTCTACAACGATCCCAACATCCCGAAGTTCCCGACGATGCGCCACTACCAGCATCTGAAGGTCAAATCGGTGCCGCTCACCGAAAGCGTGCTCACGGGCGTGGACGCGGCGCTGGTCGTGACCGATCACAGCGACTTCGATTACGAGACGATCGCCCGGCACGCGCCGCTGGTCGTGGACACCCGCAACGCCTGCGGCGGACTTTCGCAGTGGCGCGAGAAGATCGTCCGGGCGTAACGGGCTAGTCGGTCTTATAGCCGAGGGCGCCGAAAACGGCGTCGACATCGGACTCGTCCTCGACGGCGAGCACGAGCCGCATTTTGCCGTCTTCGACGACGCCGTAGGCCGCACGCAGGCCGGCCGCCGGTTTGGCCGGCGCGTTGTCGCGCGCGCAGGGTTCCTGGCGCACGATCAGGGACGCGGCCGCCAGGCGGTCGCGCAAGGCGTCGTTCTTCGCGGCGCGGAAGCGGACGACGGTCCGGCTTCCGTCCTGGACCGCGATCATCGACCGGATGTCGATTTCCTCTTGCAGGAGCAGACGAGTCAGGCTCTCCTGGATGGCCGGATCGTTGGGGAACTCCACGGTGTACTGGGTCAGCCGCGCGTCGTTCATGGGACCTCCCGGTGATCCCAGTATAGTCCCGTGCCGGCCAACCGCCCATGGAGGCGCGGTGACTTGTTTTCGGCGGGGGGCCGTTACAACTGCGGGCGGGAGGCGCCGGATTTCGGTGAAACCTGCTGCAGCAAGGACGCGAGGTCCTCGGCGTGCTCCTCCTCGGTCTCGAGAATGCCTTCGAGCAGGCGGCGGGAGCTGGGGTCGTCGGTGCCGAGGTAGCGGATCATCTCGCCGTAGCTGTCGACCGCGATGCGTTCGGCGACGAGATCTTCTTCGATCATGCTCGCCAGGTCGGTGCCCTCCACATATTCGGCGTGGCTGCGCAAAAGCAAGGTCGCGGGCGAGTAGTCGGGCTCGCCGCCGAGCTGCACGATGCGCTCGGCGATCAGGTCGGCGTGCCCCTGCTCTTGAGCGGCGTGTTCGGCGAACTCCGCGGCGACGCCGGCGGCGTGTATGCCCTTGGCCGTGTACTGGTGACGCTTGTAGCGGAGCATGCACACGATCTCCGTTGCGAGGGCGTCGTTGAGCAGCTTGACCACCGCGACGGGGTCGGCCCGGTAGCCGGGCGTCACGGCGCCCTGGCGGATGTGTTCGCGCGCGCGCTCGCGCAGCGTTTTGACGGCCGTCAGGAAAGGCTTACCGTTGTTGTTCATGATAGTCTCCTATTCGTCCATGGACGGGAAAAGGCCGACGACGGCGTCGTCGACGCGGACTTCAAGACCGAGGCGGCCTGCGAGCGGGACGGCCGACAAGTCGACGCTGCCGCGGCGAGAGCGCTCGATAAAGAGGCGGTGCGCGAGCTCGGTCACGGCGATCACGGCCTCGTACACGGAGGACTCGTCGAGACCGAGCGAACGGCAGAACCCGCGGGTCGTGGTCTGCACGCGGCAGAGATGCGAAGGATCCGCCACCGTGATGGAGACCGTCGTCGGCGTTTCCGGCATGACGGTTCTCGGCATAAGTCCTCCCGCGTCAGTTCATCTTGATCTGATAGCCGAAGTTCGGCACCGTCATGATGCGCTCGCTTTCCCCGCCGAGCTTCCGGCGCAGGCGCGCGATGTGCTGGTCGACGGTGCGCGTGTCGATCTCCATGTCCTTCTCGTGGCCCCAGATGATCTGGAGGAGTTGGTCGCGCGACAGGACCTTGCCGTTCGCCTCGATCAGAAGCTTGAGGATCGCGTACTCCTTGGGCGCGAGATGCGCCAGCTTGCCGCGCACGACGATCTCGTGCCGCTCGAAGTCGATCTCGATGCCGCCCACGGCGACGGACTTGCGCGCGGCCCCCGAGTCGCGGGAACCCGCGTGCCGGCGGAGATGGCCGGCGATGCGCGCCTGGAGCTCGCCGATCGAAAAGGGCTTGACCATGTAGTCGTCGGCGCCGAGCTTCAGTCCGAGAATCCGGTCCGTCTCGCTGCGTTTAGCCGAGAGCAGGATGATCGGAATGTGGATCTCCGAGCGGATCGAACGAAGGAACTCGAGCCCGTCCATCTTAGGAAGCATGATGTCGAGCAGGATCAGATCGGGCTTGGACGACCGGGCGAGCTTGAGGCCGCTCTCCGCGTCGCGCGCCGCGGTGACGCGGAAGCGCTCCTTCTCGAGGTTGTACTTGATGAGCTTGACCAAGTCCTTCTCGTCCTCGACGATCAGAATCTTCTCTTTCAAAGTGGGCATCGGTGTTCTCCTAACGGGTAAGTCATTGTAGGCGTAAGGGGCGCCTACGCGAAGAACGGCCCGGTCATGGATATGTCGCCATTTCGTGACGGTCGTCTCTCGTCCACAATTGCGTTACGAATCCGCTATGGGCGCGCACGCGCGCGCTTGCTAATCTGCCCCGGCTGGTCAAGGGAGGAGTACAACATGAGCGAAGAGAAGAAAGACGGTGGAATTTCGTCCGGCTGGTATCTGCTGAGCGGCGTGGTCATCGGCGCGGTCGCCGGTGTGTTGCTGGCGCCCAAGAAGGGCTCCGAGACTCTGGAAGATCTCAACGAGTGGGGCCGCGACAGCCGCGAGAAGACCCGTTCCTTAATGTCCCGGATCGGCCGCTCGATTCCGACCCGCGTGAAGGCGGCGGCGGCGATCGGAGCGGTCAAGGAAGGCGCGGGCGAGGCGTTCCACGAGACGCGCGAGAAGGCCAAGGATTTCTTGGGATCGTAAAGCCGACGGGCGCGCGGGGCCCCGCGGGGGCTCCGCGCGTTGCCGTTCGGGCGCGAGTCGTCCTTACCGGCGGATTTTGAAGAATAGAAACGAAGCGATCACGGACGCACGGCGCCCCTCCGTCAGCGAAGAGCTGCACGCGGCGCGGGCGGAGCTGTGCGCGATCAACGCGGAACTGGTCGCGGTCAACAAGAAGCTGCGCCTGGGCAACTCGGACCTCAACGCGACGAACGACGATCTGCTCAATCTGCTGGCGAGCGCGGAAATTCCGATCCTCATGCTCGACCGTCACGCGCGCGTGCGGCGCTTCACTCCCCCGGCGGAAAAAGCCTTCGGTCTGAGCGCGGCGGACCTCGGGCACCCGTACGCGAGCCTCAAGCTCAACATCGAGGCGCCCCACATTAAGGAAGCCGTGCGCGAAGTCATCGCCGGCTCGGGGGCGAAGCAGTTGGAGGTTCGCGACGGGGGGCAACGCTGGTATTCCCTTTGGATCCGGCCGTACAAGACCGGGGCGGGCGTCATCGACGGCGCGGTGCTGTCGCTGAACGACGAGACGGAGAAGCGCGAGGGAATACGCGCGCTCGAGGCGTCTCGCGATTACGCCGAAACGATCGTCGACGCGGTCAACGATTCCATCCTCATCTTAAACCGTCACTTGAAGGTCACGAGCGCCAGCCGCTATTACAGCAAGCTATTCCAGGAACCCGCCCCGGAGATCATCGGCCGCTCCATTTACGAGTTGGGCGGCGGGCGGTGGAATTCGCCGCCGTTGCGCAAGCTTCTCGGCGAATTGGCCGCGCGTGAAATTCCGTTCTCCGGTTGGGAGGCGGAGTTCGAAGTGCCCAGGCTGGGCCGCCGGAGCCTGATGATCAGCGGGCGAGTCGTCCCGCACAACGGGGCGGGCGTGGCGCAGATCGTCCTCGCCATCGAAGACGCGACGCCGCGTAAGCAGGCCGCGGAGGCGGCGGCGCTTCGTAAAAGCGAGGGGCGACAACGCGAGTTCGTGGCCAATGTGTCGCACGAGCTGATGACGCCGATCACGGCCATCAAAGGCTACGCGGAATCCCTCGTCGGGGGGGTGTTGGAGCTGCCGGGCAAGCGGGTCCAGTTCACGCAGATCATCGAGCGCAACGCCGACCGCCTCGCCCAGCTCGTCGAGGATCTGCTGCAGCTTTCGACCTTCGACGCGGGTCGGGTGAAGCCCGCGTCGGAGTCGGTGTTTTTGCGGCCGGTGGCGGAAAAAATAGCCGGCGGCCTTGCGCCGGCGGCGCGCGGCCGGAAGGTCAAGCTGCGCGTGCTGATGCCCAAGACCCTGAAGGTCGCGATGAACCGCGCCGAGCTGGTTCAGGTCATGCAAAACCTCTGCGAGAACGGGATCAAATACAACCGCCCGGGCGGACGCGTCGACATCCGCGCCAAGCGCGTGGGCAAGCGCGTCCTCGTTTCGGTCCAGGACACGGGCATCGGCGTGCCAAAGGAAGACCTGCCGCGCATCTTCGACCGCTTCCACCGCGCCGAAAACGCCAAGCTCAAAACGGCGCGCGGCAACGGCCTGGGGCTTTCCATCGTCCGCGCCATCCTCCAGAAGCGCGGGTGCCGCATTTGGGCGGAAAGCGCCGAGGGCAAGGGTACGATCTTTTCTTTTACCTTGCCGCTCGCGCAAAAAGGCGGCGGTTGATTTGCGCGCGAAGATGCTCGTCGTCGACGACAACGCCGACATGCGGGAGCTCCTGCTCGGCGCGTTCGCGTCCATCGCGGAGGTGTTCGAAGCCGCCGACGGCCCCGCCGCCTTGGGTCAGATCAAGGCTCATAAGCCTCAGCTGATGCTGCTCGATGTCTCGATGCCGGAGATGAGCGGCCTCGCCGTGCTCGAGGCGGCGCGCGCGCTGGACCCGACGCTCGTCGTGGTGATGCTCACGGGCGAGTCCGACCTCGGCGTCGCCAAGAAGGCGCTCGACTTGGGGGCGCGTTCGTTCATCACGAAGCCCTTCGACGTCGAGGTGGTGCTCGACGAGCTGCGTCGCTTGTTGAAGTAGCACAACCTCTACAAATTCTCCATGGCCGTTCGCCGGCGGCACGAGTAAACTCGCTGCATGGGCGACACCGCGATCAAGGGTTTGTTGATAGAGGAGGACCCCAATGACGCGACGCGGTTCCTGGAATACATGAAAAGCCCGGAATGCGCTTCCGCGCGCTTGGACTTCTCGCACGCGAACTCGCTGAAGAGGGGGCTCGAACTTCTTTCCCTGGGGGGCATCGATGTCGTCTTGCTCGACATCAACCTTCCGGACGGGCACGGAATCGAGACCGTCCAACGCCTGCGCGCGGTCTTTCCCGAGGTGCCGGTCGTGGTCTTGACGGGCCTGGCCGACGAGGCCGTCGGCATCGAGGCGTTGCGCATCGGCGCTCAAGACTACCAGGTCAAAGGCAGCGTTAACTGCCACACCCTCAAGCGCACGATCAGCGTCGCGATCGAGCGCCAGCGCATGCTGCTCGAGCTGCGGCGGGTCGATCAGCTCAAAGCCGAGATCAAGGAGCGCAAGGCGCTCGACAAGCTCAAAGACGAGCTCCTGAGCGCCGTCTCTCACGAGATGCGCAACCCGTTGGCCGTGATCAAGGTCGTGGCGGGCAACCTGCGCGGCGCGCTGCAGGGGACGCTGAGCGCGCAGCAGGGCTCCCTGATCGAGATGCAGCAACGGAACATAGCTCGACTCGAAAAAATCGTCTCCCGCCTCCTCGACCTTTCCCGCCTCGAATCCGGAAAGGCGCAGATCGTCCCCGTGCGCATCGACGCGGCTCAGTTGACCGGCGAAATCGTCGAGGGTTTCCGGGTCCTGGGGCTAAAGCCCCGCGTTGACATCGTCGTGGAGATTCCTCCGGACCTGGCTCCGGTGTACTCCGATCCCGATTTGTTCGTTCAGTTACTCAATAATCTCGTCGACAACGCCCTGCGTTACGCGCGCTCCCGCGTCGTCCTACGCGCGGAAATCGACGAAGGCGCCCCCGGCCAGTTCGTGCGCTTTAGCGTGTCGGACGACGGCGAGGGCATCCCCCGCGACCGGATCGGAGACCTATTCAACAAGTTCGTCCAGGTCAATCGCTGCCGCAACGGCGCGGGCTACAAAGGCACCGGCCTGGGGCTTTCGATCTGCAAGGAGATCGTCGAACGCCAGGGGGGCCGAATCTGGGTCGACAGCGCGGTCGGACTCGGCTCCGCGTTCCGGTTCACCTTGCCCGCACTGTCGCAGTCGCACGCCCGCGACGGTGTCATAACACGGTCGTCGTAAAAAAGCATTCGTCGCCCTCGAGCCCGAGGCGCGTGTAAAATTGTCCGCGGAGGTCCCGCTTGCGGTTCCTAGAGGGGGAAACCCCGCCTGTGACGGCCATGTGACGGATACTCGTACCCTCCCCGCAATGTCCAAGATGTCGGCCGCGTTGTTAATATGTGACGAGGCGCCGCGCCTGGGTATCGCCTATTTGGAGGGAACCGTGGCAGTGACTATTCTGATCGTCGAGGACGAGCCGGACATCAACTATGTGCTGACCTCCCACTTCAAGATGGAGGGCTACGGAGTCCTCTCGGCGGGTTCCGCGGAAGCCGGCCTGAAGCTCGCGCAGGCGCGCCACCCCGATCTCTTCATTCTCGACATCACCTTGCCGAAGATGGACGGTCTCGAGCTCATGCGCAAGCTGCGCGAATTCAGCGCCGCGCCCGTGCTGTTCCTCACCGCCAAGCGCGACGAGATCGACCGCATCATCGGGCTCAAGCTCGGCGCCGACGACTACATCACCAAACCCTTTTCGGTCCGGGAACTGAGCCTGCGGGTCAAGGCGATCCTGCGTCATACGACCGGGCGCGCCCAGGCCGGCAAGAAGCTCGTCAAGCTCGGAGGCATCGAAGTCGATTTCGAACGGCACGAGGTGAAAGTCAACGACGCGCCCGTTTCCCTCGCGCCCAAGGAGTTCGAGCTGCTCCGGCTTCTCATCGAAGCGGACGGCAAGATCCTCTCCCGCGATCAGCTGGCGCAGAGCCTGTGGGGCGTGGAACAGGGCCTGGAGATGGATGTGCGCGTCGTCGATCAGCATGTCGCGCGCCTGCGCAAGAAGCTCCTCAGCGAGCGGGTGCGCGTCGCGACCGTGAGCAACTTCGGCTATCAGATCAAGAAAGCCGATCGGGCGCTCTCGGCCGGCGGCAAGGCGGCCAAGAGGTAACTTATGTCCACCCCTGCCGTTGAAGAGAGCAGGAACGGACGCGAGAGCCACGACGGCCTCGAGCTGACCGATATTCTCGCCGTCGTCGCGGCGTACAAAAAGGGGCGCACGGATGCGCGGTTGCCGGAGCAGCTCGCGGGCATTCCGGGCAAGGTGTCGGACGCGATCAACGACCTCCTTGACCAGAACCAACGCATGCGCGAGGACTTCGGGCTCATCAACCGCACCTTGCTCGCCGTCAAAAAAGGCGACTTCACGCCGCGCATGCCCGCGGACCGCTGGGGCAGCGCGCGCGCCGTCGCCGAGAACCTCAACGAGATCATCGAGCTCAACGACCAGATGACGGAGGAGCTCGCGCGCATCTCCAAGGTCGTCGGAAAGGAAGGCAAAATCACTCAGCGCGCCTCGATCGGCCATGTGATCGGCGGCTGGAAGAGCTGCATGACCTCGGTGAACTCCCTCATCGGCGACCTCGTGCAGCCGACGAACGAAGTGGCGCGCGTCATCGGCGCCGTCGCGAGGGGCGATCTGTCCCAAAGCATGGCCCTCACCGTCGACGGCCGCCCGGTCAAGGGCGAATTCCTGCGCATCGCCAAGATCGTGAACACCATGGTCGACCAGCTGGCGTCCTTCGCCTCGGAAGTCACGCGCGTCGCGCGCGAGGTCGGCACCGAAGGCAAGCTCGGCGGCCAGGCGAAGGTCAAGGGCGTGGCCGGCACCTGGAAGAACCTCACCGACAATGTGAACTCCATGGCGTCGAACCTGACCTCCCAGGTCCGCAACATCGCCGATGTGACCACCGCGATCGCGAAAGGCGACCTCTCGCGCAAGATCACCGTCGATGTTAAGGGCGAAATCCTGGAGCTCAAGGACACGATCAACACCATGGTCGACCAGCTGTCCTCCTTCTCTTCGGAAGTCACGCGCGTCGCCCGCGAGGTCGGAACCGAAGGCAAGCTCGGCGGCCAGGCGAAGGTCAAGGGCGTCGCGGGCACCTGGAAGGACCTGACCGACAATGTCAACTCGATGGCCGGCAACCTGACCTCTCAGGTCCGCAACATCGCCGATGTGACGACGGCCGTCGCCAACGGCGACCTCTCGAAGAAGATCACCGAGGACGCCAAAGGCGAGATTCTCGAGCTCAAGAGCACGATCAACACCATGGTCGACCAGCTCAACGCCTTCGCCTCGGAGGTCACGCGCGTCGCGCGCGAGGTCGGCACCGAAGGCAAGCTCGGCGGCCAGGCTCAGGTGCCCGGCGTCGCCGGCACCTGGAAGGACTTGACCGACAATGTCAACTCGATGGCCAGCAACCTGACCTCCCAGGTCCGCGGCATCGCGAGCGTCGTGACCGCGGTGGCCAACGGCGATCTCAAGCGCAAGCTGATGCTCGAGGTCAAAGGCGAGATCGCCGCGCTCGCCGACACCATCAACGGCATGATCGACACCTTGGCGCTGTTCGCCGACCAGGTGACGACCGTGGCCCGCGAGGTCGGCGTCGAAGGCGAGCTCGGCGGCCAGGCCAAGGTTCCGGGTGCTGCCGGCACCTGGCGCGACCTGACCGACAATGTCAACCGCCTCGCCGCCAACCTGACGACCCAGGTGCGCGCGATTACCGAGGTCGCCACCGCCGTGACCAAGGGCGACCTCACGCGCTCGATCGCCGTTCAGGCGCAAGGCGAGGTCGCGACTCTTAAAGACAACATCAACGAGATGATCCGCAATCTCAAGGACACGACCCATAAGAACACGGAGCAGGACTGGCTTAAGACCAATCTCGCCAAGTTCACGCGCATGCTCCAGGGCCAGCGCGACCTCGCGACCGTGACGGAGCTGGTCCTCTCCGAGCTTTCGCCGCTCGTCTCGGTCCAGTACGGCGCGTTCTACTTGATGGAGGGCAGCCAGCTGTGGCCGACCTTGCGTCTGCTCGGCAGCTACGGCTACCGGCGGCGCCGGGACCTGCCGTCGTCCTTCGATCTCGGCGAGAGCCTGCTCGGGCAGTGCGCGACGGAGAAGAAGCGCATCATCCTCACCGTGCCGTCGGATTACATCAACATCTCTTCTGCCCTGGGCGCCGCGGCGCCGACGAACATCGTCATCCTGCCCGTCCTCTTCGAGGGCGAGGTCAAGGCGATCATCGAGCTGGCGTCGTTTGAAAAATTCAGCGACACCCACCTCGCGTTCATGGACCAGCTGACCGAGTCGATCGGCATCGTCCTCAACACGATCGCCGCGAACATGCGCACGGAAGACCTGCTCAAGCAGTCCCAGTCGCTGACGACGAGCCTCCAGAACCAGCAGATCGAGCTCAAGGAGACCAACGAGAAGCTCGAGGACAAGGCGCGGCTGCTCTCCGAGCAGAAGGAAGAGATCGAGCTGAAGAACCACGAAGTCGAGCTCGCGAAGAAGGCCCTCGAAGAGAAGGCCGACCAGCTGGCGCTGACCTCCAAGTACAAATCGCAGTTCCTCGCGAACATGTCTCACGAACTGCGCACGCCGCTCAACAGCCTCCTGATTCTCGCGAAGATGCTGTACCAGAACCCGGAAGGCAACCTGACGAAGAACCAGGTCGATTTCGCGAAGACCGTCCACTCCTCGGGCTCGGACCTCCTCGCCCTCATCAACGAGATCCTGGACATGTCCAAGATCGAATCCGGCATGATCACGGTCGAAGTCGGCGATGTGGAGTTCGACGACCTGCGCGACTACCTCGACCGCAACTTCCGTCAGGTCGCCCGGGACCGCGGCCTCGAGTTCAACATCGAACTCGGCAAGGGCCTGCCCAAGTCCATCCTTACGGACGCGAAGCGTTTCCAGCAGGTCCTCAAGAACCTGCTCTCCAACGCGTTCAAGTTCACCGAACGCGGCTCCGTGGCCCTGACCATCGGACTGGCGCCCCAAGG
>JAYTIP010000219.1:0-15798 GCA_043731745.1 Elusimicrobiota bacterium
CAAGGCGAGAAGGCCGAAGTGATGGCCAACACGCCGCGTCGCGTCGCGGAGATGTACCAGGACATCATGAACGCGCCCTGGTGCGACATCGAGATTCCCTGGAAGTGCTTCCCGAACAAGGACGCCGACGGCAAGAAGCTCATGGACGACCTGGTCATCGTGACCGACTGCCACTACATCAGCCTGTGCGAGCATCACCTGGCGCCGGCGCTCGGCATCGCGCACTTCGCGTATTATCCGAACGAGAAGATCACCGGCTACTCGAAGATCAAAAAGGGCCTAAACTATCTCGCGCGGCAGCCGCAGCTCAACGAACGCCTCCTCAAGCACACCCTCGACGCCGTCGAGAGCGTGCTCGAACCGAAGGGTTGCGCTTTGATCCTCCAGTCCACGCACACCTGCCTCACCTGCAAGTCGAACTCTCCCGCGCAGGAGGTCGTGACGGTCCAGGGCTTCCGCGGCTGCCTCAAGGAAGATCCTTACCGGCGGGAGTTCCTCGCGACCGCGTACGGCAAGAGGCCCGTCTTCGGCGTATGAACCCGAGCGAATTGCTGGCGGCCCGCCTGCGCCAATCAATTCAAGGCTGCACTTTGCACATGCACGGACCGGTGCAGGCCTGGGCGTCGATCGAGGAAGCGCGCGCCGAGGGAACGGTCCGGACCGAGGAAGTCGCGAAGCTCGCGGTCGAGGCCTGCACGAAACGGATCGCGGAGCTTCGCGAGGAAGGGGTCGGCCCCGACGACCCGCGCGTCCGAAAGGAAGAGCTGACGCGCGCGTTCATCGAAAAGATCCTGCGTTAAGGAGCGGAACATGGACGGCGACGCGACGCAACGCAAACGAGACGAGTTCCACCGCAAGATCCGGGGCCTCGAGATGCGGGAGGGCTTCGCCTACGACGACGGCAAGGGTTTCGTCACCCGGCCCTATTGGCCGCTCGAGCCCGGGAACAAGATGAAGGCCCATTTGTGGCGCTGGAGCGACGTGCGCCCGGTCGTGCTCGAGTGCGGCGACCTGGTCGGTCTCGGTCACGGCGCCAAGCGCTACGACCGCCGCGTGCTGGCGCTCACCAATCCCGGCTCGGACGGGGATTTCACCACGACCGGCCCTCTCTTCGGCGACATCCAGCTCATCCGCCCCGGCGAGCGCGCTCCTTGCCACCGCCACACTCCCTGTGCCACGCGTTTCATTCTCGAAGGCTCGGGCGGCTGGACCACGGTGGCGGGGCAGCGCGTGCGAGTGAAGCCCGGCGACATCTTATACACCGGACAGTTCCCGTGGCACGATCACGGCAACGACGGGAGCGACGACTTCATCTTTCTCGATGTCCTCGACATCCCCCTGCTCTTCTTTACCGGCGCCTCGGCCTGGGAGTTCGATTACGAGCGCGTCACCGGGAGCAAGGAAACCGTCAATCAGCCCGCGAAGGACGCCGATCCCGGCCGCCCGAGCGACGCGGATCTCGCCTTCCTACCGTGGCCCGACGCGCGCCATAGGCTCGAGAAGATCGGCGCCCCCTCGGCCTGCGACGGGGCTCGGTTCGAGTTCAAGGACTCGGACGGCGGCCCGGTCGGCCCCACCGTGTCGGTTCACGCCCAGCGGATCCGTCCGGGTGAGAAGACGCTCGCGCATCGCCATACCGGCTCCTCGGTTTTCATCTGCGCCGAAGGAACCGGAAAAGTCCGCGTGGGTGACGAGATCTTTGAGGTTTCGCCCCGGGACATCTTCGTGATCCCGAGCTGGCAGTGGCACTCCTTCGAAAGCGAGCGGGGCTTCTTCCTGCAGTCGATCAGCGACCTGTCGCTCATCCGCAAGATGCGCCTTTACCGGGAGCAGCGCCGGGACGCGGACGGGGAGATTTCCGACAGCGGCTGGACGGAGCAGGCGGAGCCCTTCGACAAATGAAAGCGAAACTGAAGTTTCCGGCCTCGGAGTGCGCGTTGCTCGTCGTCGACATGCAGAACGGCTTCGTGCACCCCGACAGCGCCATGGGCCGCAGCCGCGCGGGGACCAAGGCCCAGCGCGCCATCGTCCCCGCGATCGCGGCGATCGCCGGACATTGCCGCAGCGCGGGTGTGCCCGTGCTCTGGAGCAAGCAGGAACATTTCCAGGACGACGCGACGCGCGCGCGCAAGAAGATTCTTCCCCACTCGGCGCGCCAAGGGTTTCTTCCCTGCCTGCTCGGAACCTGGGAGACGGAGTTCTATCCCGGCGTCCCGGTCGCCGCGGAGGATCATGTCGTCGCGAAGCACCGCGCCTCGGCCTTCTACAACACCAATTTGGAGACGAAGCTTCGCATGCTCGGCACGCGCTGCCTCGCGATCGCCGGGTGCAACACCGAATTCTGCGTGGAGAGCACGGTGCGCGACGCCTACGCGCGGGACTTCGAGCTCGTGATCCTGCGCGACTGCGTCGCGGGTATTAATCCGCGTTTCCACAAACACTCCCTCGAGATCTTCCAGGCTTATTTCGGCGAGGTGATGGATTCGGCCGAGTTCCGGAGGATCCTCGCGTGAGCGGACCCGCCCAGCCCCGCAACGCCGGCGAGGCGTTGCTCTTGCGCCTCAAGCGCCTGGGCGTGGATTATTTCTACGCGAATCCCGGGACGGAGTTCATCTCGGTCATTCGCGGTTTCCGCGATCTTCCCGCCGATCAGATCCCTGAACCAGTGCTCGTCGCGCACGAGTTCCAGGCCGTGAGCATGGCGTACGGCGCCTACCTCGCCACGGGTCGCCCTCAGGCGGTGATGACCCACGCCACCGTCGGCGCCGCCAACGCCGTCATCGGGTTGATCGCGGCGGCGCGCATGAACGTCCCCTTGATCTTCGTGTCGGGCACGACCTCCGCGACGGAGCGCGGCGAAGGCCGGCGCGACAAGCTCATCCACTGGGCCCAGGAGGCCAAGGATCACGGCTCCCTGTACCGCGAATGCGTGAAATGGGAGGCCGAGATTCGCGACCCCGCGTCGGTCCCGGATATCCTCGACCGCGCCTACGCGATCGCGATGAGCGAGCCCCGCGGCCCGGTGGCGGTGCGCGTTTCGCGCGACGTCCTCGTGAGCCTTGAGACGGCTCCGCTTCCCGCTGACGCGTCCGTCCGGGCCGTGGCACCCCCCGCGCCGCCGGTCGCCGCCATGGAAGAGTTCTTCTCGCTGCTCTCCCGCGCCCGCAAGCCTCTCGTCGTGACCAATCGCCTCGGCGCGGACCCCGCCGCGGTCGCCCTGCTCGTCGAGGCCGCCGTGCGCCACGGCCTGGGCGTCTCCACGCCCGACGACTTCTACATGAGTTTCCCGTCCCAGCATCCCTTGCATCTCGGCTATAAGCAAAGCGCCGCGCTCGCTCAAGCCGATCTCGTGCTCGTCCTGGACACGGACGTCCCCTGGTATCCCCTCGAAAACGGGCCGGGAAAGAACGCGAAAGTCGTCCACGCCGGTCCGGATCCGCTCGCGGAGGACATTCCCCTGCGTAGCCACCGGGGCGACCTATTCATCCGCGCGAACCCGTCGGAATTCTTGCGCGCGCTGGTCGCGCGTGCCCCGGAGACGGGGCTCGCGGCGGAAAGGACGGCCTGGTGCGCCGCGATGCGCGCGTTGCGTCCCCCGTTGCCCGCCGGGCTCGACGCGGAGAAAACCGGGCTCACCGCGGCGCTCGTCTCGGCCATCTTGTCGGAGCACATGGGCGAGGACACGGTCCTCGTCAACGAGCTCGGCCTCGTGCCTGAATTCCTGCGCTGCCGCCACCCGGGAACCTACTATCGCTCGGGAAGCGCCTCGGCTCTCGGCTGGGGCGTCGGTTGCGGGCTCGGCCTCGCGATGCCGCGGCCCGGTCGGACCGCGATCGTCGCCGTCGGCGACGGCGTGTTCTTCCTCTCCCCCGTCAACGGCGCCCTCCTGCTGAGCGCCGAGCGCAGAATTCCGTTCGTGCTCCTCGTCCTCAACAACGGCGGCCTGCGCTCCATCGCCGCGGCGACCCGCGAATTTTATCCCGACGCCGCGGGCGACCTTCCGCTCACGACACAGCGCGTCGAAGGCCTTGATCTCTCGCGCTGCGCGGACTTCGTCGGAGGGAAGGGCGCCGTCGCGTCCACGACCGGCGAGCTGCGCCGGGCGCTCGCCGAGGCGCTCGCCTTCACTCGAGCCCAGGGCCGGCCCGCGATCGTAGAGGCTCGGATCGCGCCCCTCGCCTAGTTCTTACGGTAGTTCTCCACGCGTGTCGCTTCGGCATCGACGTCACGGAGGCAGCCGGCGACGAAGACGATCACCCCCGCCACCGCGGCGAACGCCGCCAAAATGGGCATCCAATTTTCCATGTTCATTTCCTCTCCGCGCCGGAACGGCGCACGATCTCGGCGCGAACCTCGTTGAGCAGGTCCCGCGCCCCGCGCTTCATCACGCGGCCCATCACGAGCGACGGGACGACGAAGTCGGGCTGCGCGATGAGGTGATAAGAGACCTTCACCCCGGCCTCCGTCTCCTGGGTCGTCCAGCCGCCTTCATAGCGCCAAAAGTTCTCCCGGCCGACGTCCTCGAACGCGAGGCTGTCGGGCTCGCGACGGACCTCGAGCAGGATCGTCACGGTCCGCGTCAGGAAGAACGCACCGCCCACGGCCTTCTGCTCGACGAGAAGCGAGCCGTCCTCGCGCGTCTCCCGGACGCGGCTCGAGCGCATCGAAGAAACGAAACCGGGGAGGCACTCGTAATCGGTGAGCACGCTCCAGACCTCGCCCGAGGACGAACTGACCTCGAATTCGCCGTGAAGTTCGTAGGTCTTGTCCGGCAACCGATTTAAACTCACGCGCGCTTGCGCCGCGGCCGGCGGCGTCGCAAGGCCGAGAAGGAGAACGATCGCCGCGAGTCGTTTCATAGGGCGTCCGGCTCCGAGTGGTCAGCTTAAAACATGAACTGGAACATCATTCGCCCTTGCACGACGGTCCGGCGCGCGGTCTCGTTGCCGGGGGTCGCGAGCACCGAGTTCTGCGTCGTGGAGGTCGGGTCGGGGAAGGCGTACGCGCCGACCGGTTGGCTGCCCAGAGGAAGCGCGGTGCCCATCCGGTCGTACCACAGCGGGCAGTTGATGATGATCGGCAGATCCGCGACGAGCTTCATGTTGTGGCCCTTGAAGTGCCAGGTCATGGCCGGCGTGATCTCGTGTATCGGCGCGCCGAGCCCGTTATTGATGACGCGGTTGACGGTTCCGCCGGCGGCCGTTCCGGTGCCGGTCGCGGAGGTCGTTAGGAAGCCGGACTTCCTGTCCAGGAACAGCGCACCGTAGCGCACGCCGATCGAGAACGGGTTGACCTGGTAGGCCACCTGCGCCCGGGCGTTGGCGGCGTGGATGACGCCGTAGCGGTTCTGGTAGCCGCCCCAGTTGCCTTCGACCTCTCCGGACACGGACTTGTCCTTGCCGAGCGGACGGCGAATCGCCGCGTCGGCGCCGAGCCACCACATGTTGCCGCGCTGCAAGGTTTGGGTGCCGCCGATGGTGCCGAGCCCGGGGCCCCCGCCCGCGTTGATATACGGGTTGAAGCCCGAGTCGATGAGCAGGTTTTTGTCGATCGTGCGGGACTGAAGGGCTGAGGAATGTCCGATCAAGGTGTCCTGCATGTAGATCGCGTTGATCATCACGGCCTTCGCGGTGCGGTCGACGTCGAGAACGGCGGATTTGACGTGGTAGATGTCCTCGTCAAAGCCGTCGTTGTAGCCGAAGCGCGTCACGAGATAAGGCAGCCCGAGCCGCTCGGGCAGGTAGCGCTGGGGCACGTCGCGGCCGCCGGAGGAAAAGGTGCCGACCGTGCCGGTCCACACGCCCTTGGTCGCGAGCAGCGCCAGGCCATAGTCGCGGCTCTGGAAGGAGGCGAGGTTGGCCACCGAGCGGGACGCGTAGTCCATGTAGCCCGTATCGGTCAGGCCTTCGCGACTATAAGGGACCCGGAACTGGCCGATCTTGAACCAGGTGTCCTCGCCGAGCTTCTTGAGCGGAATGTCCGCCACGAAGTCGAGCATTCCGAGGTCGTTATTGTTGCCGTTCGCGTTCTCGCCTCCGAATGCGAACTGCGTATCGAATTTCACGTCTTCGTACAGACCCTTGAAGCCGAGGCGCGCCTGCTTCATGAACAGATAAACGCGCATGTGGTCCCGGTAGGGATCCGGAACGTACTGGCCCACTCCGATCATCTGCGCGCGGCCGTAGGTGATCAAAGTCAGCTTGTCGTTCTTGACTAACTCCAGCGCGCCCGCGTTGGGAATCATCGTCCCGAAAATCGCGGCGGCGACGAGCAGTCTCATGGTGCTTTTCATAACGCCTCCCCTCCAAATCTCTTTTGCGTCATCAAGTTGCGAGCAACGAAACGGCCAACGCTCACTTCGCCTTCGCCGCCTCGAATTCGAGGTGATACTTCACGACGATCGGATTGGCGACCTTGACGGCGCCCATCATCAGCGTCGGTGGCTTAATGCCGTAGTCGGTCATGAGGAGCTGCTGTTCGCCTTCGACGACGTACGCGTCCCCCGTGACGGTCGCCGTCGCCGTGAGCACGACGGGCTGGCTCGAGCCCGCGATCGTCAAAGTCCCTCGTACCCCGACCAGCTGTCCGTCCTTGACCGGAGCCGCCTCGTAGCGCTCGAGCGCGTAGACGATGTCGGGGTTCTTGTCAGCGGACAGCGCCTTGCGCAGGTTCTTGTCGAGGCCGGAGTGCTCGGACTTCAGGTTGGCGACGGGAATGCTCACGCGCATCGTCACGGGCTTGCCCGCGGCCGCCGCGGCGGCCACCGCCGAGGCCGTCGGCGAATCCGCGTCGACGGTGAGGGTCGCGGTGAAGGCCGCGGCCTCGCTCCAGTACGGGTGAAGCGTCGAGTCGCCCTCGAGCCGTACTCGGCTCTTTCTGGAGGGCGTCAAAGTCACGGGCGCGGCGTGCGCGAGCGAGACCGCGAGCAGCAAGATCGCCGGCAGGATTCTATTTTTCATGGTTGGATGCCGCTCGTAGCGGCGACAACCATGAGAGCAACATAACTGCCGGCGCGGGTTGCGCTCAGGTAACGAATTTGTCCTAACGGCTCTTCGTCTTCTTAAGCTCGTGGCGCACGGCGTTGACCGTGCGGCGGGAGACGGAGATGCCGCGCTCGCGCTTCAGTCGCTCGACGAGGGCGGAGTCGGTCACGGCGACGCTTTCGGCGAGCCACTGGCCGAGCAGTTCGCGCAGGACGCTGCGGCGCCCGGGCACGAAGGCGATGAGAGGAAGCTCTTTCCCCGACGGCAAGCGCAAGGAGCGCTTCGCGAACGCGCGGCTGACCGTGCTGGGCGCCAGGTCGAGGCGCTTGGCCAGCTGGCGCAGGCTGACCGGCCGAATGTCCTCGGGACGGCCGCTCTTGAGATAGTCGGCCTGAAGCCGCGCGATCGACTCGAGCAAGCGGAACAAGGTGCTTTGGCGCAGGTTCACCGTCTCCAGGCGCTTGAGCATCGCGGGCAGGTGCTTGCGCTCCTCTGGGGTCAGCCCCCCCTCCTTCCATTTGTCGAGCAGGTCGTGGCGGACTTGATAGAGACCGCGGGCCCAATACGGTGCGTAGAACTCGAACACCGGCGCTCCCGCTTTCAGAGTGATCTGAGCGAGACAAGCCGCCACTCGCCCGGGCGCCTGCGTGGGCGCCTCCACCTTGCCCTCGAATTCGGCGCGCGCGCCGAGTTCCACGGTCAGCTCATGAATCGAGCGGACTTCTTCGGGCGAGAGCCCGGTCCGCTTGCCGATCTCCTCGAGCGTCAGAGCGTCCTCGCCGTGCAGGAAGTAGCGCTCGAAATCCTTCTGCCCCATGCGCTTGATCGAGGCCAGGGCGGCGCCGCGCGTCTGCGCAAATTCTTCGACTCCGACTCGCTCACCGGCGCCCGCCGCGGTGCGCTCGTCGAGGTCGTAGAAGGATCCGGAGAGCTGGCCCCCCGGCCAACGCTGACGGCGGAACGCGCCCGGGATGTTCTTGTCCCCCCAGTAGAGCTTCTGGAACAGGGGATCCTTCTCGAGCTTGGCGATCTCCCCCGCGAATTCCCGCTCGGGCATCTCGATCCAATCGGCCATGCGCATGCGCCCCATCACCGTGAGGCGCTGGCTGCTGGCGAGGGACATTTTCTGCGATTGTCTCATGTTGGCCGTTTCGTTCCGACAGTCATCGTAGCAATATAACGGCCAAACCCGTTTGCCCGCCCTATTTGCTACAAAATGGAACACTTGCCCAATCAATCAGACCATCACTTGATGACCGTATTGCTGGCTGGCTTTCGCCGCTCGAACGACGTCATGTTCTACAGCGACGCGAAAGGCGTGATCCTCGACATCAACGAGGCCTTCACTTTGCATTACGGCTACACGCGCAAGGAGGCCATCGGCAAGACCCCCGCTTTACTGCGTTCCCGCCACTCGACCGACGAGCTCTATAAAAGAATGTGGCGAAGTATCCTCGATCCGAAGAAGGGTTATTGGCGCGGCGAACTCATCAACAAGGCCAAGGACGGGCGTGAAGTTCCCCTCATCTTGACGATCACCGCCGTGCGCGACGAGAAGGAAGCGATCATGGGCTACATCTCCAACGGCATCGACATGAGCGAACAGAAAGCCTTGGAGGAGCGCGTCGCCCACTCCGAGGCGCTCGCCACCGTCGGCGAGATGGCCGCCGTCGTCGCCCACGAGATCCGCAATCCGCTGAGCTCCATCGTCATGGCCGCCCAGCAACTGGCCGACGAGGGCCTCTCCCGCGAAGACAAAGACACCGTTACCCGCGTCCTTCGCACCGAGAGCAAGCGCCTCAACGAGTCCCTGACCAACTTCCTGTCCTTCTCGCGCCCTCGCCCTCTCAAGCGCGGTCAGAACGATCTCAACGCCTTGCTCAAGGAGGTCTGCGGCATGGCGTTCGCCAACAAGGAGCTCGCCGGCGGCGCGCGCTTGTCGCTGTCGCTCGGCCGCAGCCTCGAACCCTTCCCGTTCGACGCTGACCAGATCCGCCAGGTCGTCTGGAACATGCTGATCAATTCCGTCCAGGTCCTCGGCGGCAAGGGGACCGTGACCGTCCGCTCCGGCGCGCGCGACGCTCACGCCTGGTTCGAGATCGCAGACTCCGGCCCCGGAATCCCCGACTCCATTCGCGCCGACTTGTTCAAGCCGTTCCGCACGACCAAGGCGCAGGGCACCGGCCTCGGCCTGGCCATCGCCGACCGCATCGTCAAAGCGCACGGCGGGCGCGTCGCCGTCGAGAGCGCCCCCGGCAAGGGCGCCGCCTTCACCGTCACCTTGCCGAGGATCGAGGACTGACATGAACAAAGCCCGCATTCTTCTCGTCGAAGACGACCTTTCGCTGGGCGTGATGCTCGGTATGGAGCTCAAGCGCCGCGGCCACGAGGTGGATTGCGCGAAGAGCGGCGCCGAAGCGGTCAAGAAACTCGCCGCCGGCGCATACGACGCCGTGATCACCGATCTCAAGCTCGGCGACATGGACGGCCTCGAGGTTCTCAAGCTCGCCAAGAAGCGCGATCCGCGCGTCGAAGTGCTTGTGATGACCGGCCACGGCTCGATCGACACCGCCGTCGCCGCCATGCGCGACGGAGCCTTCGACTACCTGACCAAGCCCGTCGAGGCCGAGGAGCTCAACATCGTCCTCGACAAGGCCCTCGAGCGGCGCCGCCTCATCGGCGAGGTCGAGCGCCTGCGCGAGGACGTCAAAGATAAGTACAGCTTCGACGGCATCGTCTTCTCCGGACCGCCCATGCGCAAGGTCCTCGACCTCGTGCAGAAGGTCGCCTCGACCGAAGCCACCGTCCTCATCCTGGGTGAATCCGGCACGGGCAAGGAGCTGATCGCGCGCGCCCTCCACGAAAAGAGCGCCCGGCGCAACGGCGCCTTCGTCGCGATCAACTGCGGCGCCTTGCCCGAAGGGCTGCTCGAAAGCGAGTTGTTCGGCCACGTGCGGGGCGCCTTCACCGGCGCCGACCGCAACAAGCGCGGCCTCTTCGAAGAGGCCAGCGGCGGGACCTTGTTCCTCGACGAAATCAGCGAGACGACGCCCGGCCTGCAGGTGAAGCTATTGCGGGCTCTTCAAGAAGGTGAAATTCGCCGCGTCGGCGACAACCACCCGTTCAAGGTGTCGGGACGCCTTCTGGCCGCCACGAACAAGGATCTGGGCAAGCTCGTGGCCGAGGGCAAGTTCCGCGAAGACCTCTATTACCGGCTCAAGGTATTCCCCATCGACCTGCCTCCTTTGCGCGAACGCCCCGAGGACATTTTACCGCTGGCCGAGCACTTCCTGCGTAAGGCCAAGAAGAAACTCGGTGGAAAAGCGGTCAAGTTCTCCCTCGCGGCCGCTGAGGCGCTGCGCGGCTACCGTTGGCCGGGGAATGTGCGCGAACTCGAACATGTCATCGAGCGCGTCCTGATTATGGCCGCCGGCGTCTCCGTCGAACTCGGCGACCTCCCGCCCGAGTTGCTGAACCGCGCGGCCCCGGCCGGCAAGGGCGGCGCGAAAGAGACTCTCGAGGAGGCCGAAAAGCGGCATATCTTGAGCGCGCTCGAGGAATGCGGCGGCAACCAGCTCGTCGCGGCCAAGCGGTTGGGCGTGGCGCGCAACACGCTGTGGCGCAAGCTTAAAACCTACGGCATAGCGGCTAAGAAGAAGTAGCGACGGGCGCATGGCCGTTCTATTGCGTGGACGAAGGGCGTGAACAATCGGCCGGCCGTCCTAATCGTCGACGACGACGCCTCGCTCCGCGAGATGCTGACCCTGTCCCTGAAACGCGCGGGCTATCCGGCCATGTCCGCCGCCAACGGCGAGGACGCGCTCAGGTTGCTCGCGCAGAGACCGATCGACTGCCTGCTCACCGACGGGCGCATGGAGCCGATGAACGGCTTCGAGCTCTCGAGCCGGGCGCGGAGCATCCGGCCGGACCTGCGCATCGCGATGCTCAGCGCCGTCTTCACGGAAGCCGACGCGGCCGGGACCGCCATCGAGCGGGTTTTCGAGAAGCCGGTCACCGTCAGCGCCGTCGTGGCTTGGCTTCAGCAACGCTGAGCGCGGCGCGTCACTTCCCGTCGAGAACGGACAGAAAAGCGCGGAGCATGTCCGTCGGCGTGACGATCCCGCATAACCGGCCCTCGCGCGTGATGACCACCCGGTGGATATTTTTGGCCAGCATCTGACGGGCCAACTCGGCGACCTCCGTGTCTTCCTCGAAGGAAACGGTCCACGGCGTCATCACGGCCTCGACCGTGGAGCCCACGCGCGGCTCGCGCATCAAATCCGTGCGCGACACGACCCCGATGAGGTCTCCTCCGGGACCGATGACGGGAGCTCCGCTGACGCCGCGGGCGTCGAGGAGGCGGACGAGTTCTCCCAGCTCCGTCTCCGGACGGACGGTCTGGACGTGCTTGCACATGATGTCTCGCGCTTTCATAAGCCCCTTCCCCGCCGGCCGATCAACTCGTCATGAGTCAGACGACCGCGCCCTTAGCGCCGGCGCTGCGGCCAAGTTCGCGGAGCAGCCCGGCCGGCAACCGCTCCCGGAGCCGAGGAAATACCTCTCGCTCTTCGAAGCTCAGATGCCGTTCCAACGCCGCGCTCAAATGGATGACGATCAGGCGCACGCCGTAGACATGATCGCCGTCGCAGTCACCGGTAATCGCCGAGCAGAGTCGCGTGAGGGTCTCGAGCGAACGGTGCCCGTCGGCTATGGCCCCGTTTAGCGTCGAGTCGATGCCCAGCCTGCTGATGAGCCCGGACAAATACTCGTCCTCGACGGCCTCGTGGGCTTTGAACGCGTCGTAGAATTCGGCCACGGCGCGCGAAAACCCCTCGCGATCGAGCGGCCGCCTGTCGTCCCACCCGACACCCGAGGCCTCGCCCAACATCGCGTTCAGTCCCCGGATCGACGTCCGCAAACACTCGTGCTTTTCCAGCAACAGGTCGATGAAGTTCATATTCCTCCTCCCAACAACCCGCGTGTCCGTCTCAGGCCGCTCCCGCGAGAACGCGCATCGAGAACAACGGGCTGTCCGACGCCGGCACCGCCAGAACCGGAATCGTCGAGCGGCGCAGCACTTGCTCGAGGGTCGTCCCGAAGAACGCGTCCTTGACGAGCGACTTCTCGTGCGCGACCATCACGATCCAATCGGACCCGCGGCGGGCTTGCAGGATGCCGTCGACGGGATCGCCCACGATCGCTTTACGGCTCGTGTCGAATTTTCTCCGGATCCCGTCGGGCAGGCGCGCGAGAAGACGCGTCATCTTGTACTCGGGGTTGCCGCCCCAGATCGGGTCGTTCTCCACATGCAGCACGGTCAGTCGGGCCGACAGGCCGGCCGACGCCGCGGCGGCGTAGGAGAAGCCGTAGTCCGAATAGGGAGTGAAGTTGACGGGCGCGAGGATCGACGCCACCGTTCGCGGCCGGCCCCGGGCCGCCAGCACCGGGACGCGCGCGCCGCGGATGACGGCCTCGGCCACGGAGCCGAGAATCATCCGATTGAGCCCGGTACGGCCGTGAGTCCCGACCACGATCAAGTCGGAGCGGTGCCTGCGGGCGTGGTTGAGGACGCCGCTGGCCGGATCGCCCCGTAAGATCACGACCTTCGTCTCCGCGCCGACGACCTTACGAATGGTCCGGCGCAGCTCCGCGGCGCGGGCCGTCGACATGTCCGGCGACGGCAACGGCGGCATCAACTCTCCGCCCTGCGCCCAGGATTCCACGTAAACGGCCTCGAGCGCCGCGCCGCACTTCGCCGCGAGTGCGGCGGCGTGGCGCCAAGCCGTGCGCGAGACGTCCGACATGTCATAGGCGACGAGTATCTTCTTCGGGGGAAAGCGGATCACAAGGCCTCCTACCGTCCATCGAGTCTCGTCGCAACGTTCTGGCCCGCGGTCGGGTTCTTTCGAAGGACGTTTCGTTGCGACGGTGAGGGTGCCGAGGGACAATGAGGGGCGAGCCCATCCCCGGCAGCAAGTTCCTCTCCACGAGAGGACGCCGCAAAAGCCGCAAAGTCGTACCGGATGACGCCGCGGGCCCGGACCGGAGGGGGTCCCTGAGACGGCGACCCGGCAGAGTGTAAAGGGCCGAGCGGCCTAAAAAGCCGCCCGGCCTTCCTTTTTGCGTGTATGTAGGGTCGCGCGTCATTGTCATATAGCCGCCAGTTATTGAGTACAATCAGACACTATGAAAACACTAAAATTTTCCGTTTTTCTCTCCTGTCTGATTCCCCTGGCCGGCTGCATCACCGCCCAGCCGATCCCGCTCGACGCGCGCCCCATCGAGCTCGGCCTCGCCCCGCAGGAGCGGCTGCCGCTCAAGGTCGCGGTCGTCGTCCCCGATCCCATGGGTTGGCGCCTGATGTTCTCTCCTCCCGGAAGAGGTCCCCGCGATCAGACCAACGAATTCAAAGGCGAGGCCGGCTATCCGTTGACCCGCGAACTCTCCCGCGTCACGCAGGAGACTTTTTCCCAGGTCTTCGAACAGGTGACGGCTATGCGCCAGCTGCCTGATCCGGGCCAATACGACGCCGTGGTCACCGCTTCCATCGGCAACGTCAACTTGACCCCTCTGAACGGCTCGATGGGAGGAGGGGGCGGGATGAATCTGAACATGGAGTGGAAGCTCGCCGCGATGAACGGCAGCAACATCGAAGTCTTCGCCCGCAACGGGAAGACCCCGGACAAGTTCGTCGAGGTCAAAGCCTCGTTCTCGACGGACGGCTTCGTCGCCAATCTCGGCAAGGCCAGCTCCAATGCGCTGAGCGAACAGGCGCGCGACTGGGCGCTCGTGCTCCGGCGTGAGCTCTACTCGCTCGCGCATCCCGTGAAAACCGCCAAGCCGTGAGCTCTCCGCGAGCCTGCGCCGCGTTCCTGGCCGCGCTGACGCCGTTGGCGTTGACCGCCTGCATCACCTATCCCACGCTCGTTAAGATCTCCGACGTGCTCCCGGCTCCCACCGCGAAGCCCGCGCGGGAGACGGTGTTCCCCATCGTCATCGAGCGCTTCAGCGACGAGCGCCCCAACCGCAACATCCTCGGCTACAAATCCGTGGTGACCGGAGCGCCGCTCACGGCCGATGGAGATATTTCCTCCGCGCTCGAGAACCTCGTAACGCAAATCTTCGAGGCCAAGGGTATGCCCCGCGGCAGCTCCCCGATCATGCTTCGCGGCACCATCCAGCATCTGAATGTGGGCTCGGTCCCGCTATCGAACGCCCTCCGCGCCGAGGTGACTCTCCAGCTGACCTTGGTCAACAACGCCACGCGCGCCCAGCTGTGGCAGCGCAGCTTCGGCGGGGGCAGCAGCACCGGCGATTACACGGCCGCTTTGGCCGACGCCTTCCGGCAGATGATTTCGGCTTTGGAACGCGACGACTCCATGCTCTCCGTGAAGCAATACATCGGCGGTGGCGCCGTGGCGGCGGTCAAGCCCGCTCCGCGTCCCGCCGAAATCGAGCCGCGGGCTCCCGCCGACATCTCCTCCGACGTGGATGAGACGCCGCGGAAATCACCCGTCCACGCCGACGATTTCGCGTTGGTCATTGGCATCGAGAAATACCAATCCGTGCCGCCCGCCCAATACAGCGAGCGCGACGCCGCAGCCTTTAAGAACTACGCCATCGGGGCATTGGGCGTGCCCGAAGAGAACGTGATCTACCTCACAGGCTCGCGCGCGACCCGCACGGGCATCGCGAAATACGTCGAGGAGTGGCTGCCGAAGAACGCCGATGAGAAGTCACGGGTCTACGTCTATTACTCAGGCCACGGCGCGCCGGACCCCGTCAAAGGCAACGCCTATCTGATCCCCTGGGACGGCGACCCTTCGTTCCTGGAGTCCACGGCTTATCCGGTGAGCAAGCTCTACGAAAGCCTGCAGAAGCTGAAGGCCAAGCAGGTCTTGGTCGCGCTCGACTCCTGCTTCTCGGGCGGAGGCGGGCGGTCCGTCATGGCCAAGGGCGCACGGCCGCTGGTCAACATCGTCGAAACCCCGCTCCCCCAGGATCCCAAGCTGTCCGTGCTGACGGCCTCGTCCGGCGAGGAGATTGCCGGAGGGCTCGATGAGCAGGGCCACGGCATGTTCACGTATTACTTGCTCAAGGGGCTCAAGGGCGAGGCCGCCGGCGCGGACGGGCACGTGACGCTCTCGTCGCTTCAGTCGTACGTTTCACAGTCGGTCAAGCGCGCGGCACGGCGGCAAAATCGAGAACAGACGCCCCAACTCAAGGCCGCCGACAGCTCGCTCCGCGTCCATTAACGACCCTATCCAGCCGGCGCCCTGTTTCCGCGCCGAAAAGGCTAAAATCACAAATACGCGCCCATAGCTCAGTTGGTTAGAGCGGTCCGCTCATAACGGATTGGTCGCCGGTTCGAGTCCGGCTGGGCGCATCTTTTGGAGACAGACAGAATGGCTACGCAAGGTTTGAAGGGCATCGTGCTCGCCGGCGGCTCCGGGACGCGCCTCTATCCCGTGACGCGCGCGGTCAGCAAGCAGCTTGTCCCCGTCTACGACAAGCCCATGATCTATTACCCGCTCTCGACCCTCATGCTCGCGGGCATACGCGACATCCTGATCATCACGACTCCCGAGGACCGCGCCTCCTTCGTGCGCCTGCTCGGAGACGGCTCTTCACTTGGCCTGCGCATCACCTACGCGGTCCAGCCGTATCGAGGGCCGCGAGCACCGCGGTGTACGCGCCGAGGTGGAGCGCGGGGAGCGCCCACGAGGCCGGATCGGCGAGCTCTTTCGCCTTGATTCCACGCCTCTTCGCGGCCACGACGATCATCGCCGCGACGACGGCGATCACGGTGGCGGCG
>JAYTIP010000220.1:0-4629 GCA_043731745.1 Elusimicrobiota bacterium
ATGGCGTCGATCAAGGCGGAAAGACGCTCGGCTTCTCCGGCACGGGCCATCAGCTGCGGGTGCCAATAAAACGAGGCCCAGCTGTCGCGCACGACCGACATCCCCGCCGCCGCCTCCGCGATGTCGCCGGGGCTCTCATAGCCCCAATTGGAACCCGGCATCGGCACGAATCCCAGATTCTCGGGCCAAATGAATTGCCCGTAATGATCCTTGTAGATGGTGTACGGAAAGAATTGGCTGACGAACACCGGCCGGTCTCCGGCGCTCTTTCCCGGCAAGAAGTAGCACACGCGCTGGACCACGCGTTTGAAGTAGCGAGCGAACACGGCGTAATCGGCCGGGGAGGCGGCGTAGTGGGGCGTGACCCAGGCGACGGCCGAGAGGCCGGCGTTCATCATCAGCCGTTGGGCGCGAACGACGCGGTCGCGCGCGAACTCCGCGTCGTCATGGGCGAGCGGGGCTTGGCGGCAACGGTCCCAGAACTCGTAACCGGCTCCCGTGCCGAGCGAGGCGCACCCGGGGCTTCCCGGAACGTCGTGCGTATAGCCATGGAGCAGAAGTTCACCCCCGTTGTCTTGAGCGTAGCGCAACGCCTTGAGAAACTCGGGCCGGTCGGTCAGCTCGACGCCGGAGGCGTCGTCTTTTCCCGCGGCCACGAACTTGGGAATCAGCGAGATCGCGAAAGGAACCTCCTTGCTCTTAAGAAGGTCGACGGTCCTGTACAGAAGTTTGAGGTCGTAATTCGGATGAATGTCCTCCAGGCGCACCAGCGCCCGGCGCACCCCCCCGCGCGGCGGCAGACGCAGAAAATCAAAGAGCACATCAGCCAAAATGAGATAGCGGTCGCGCGGGCCGATGAATAAGAACGGGTTGTCGGCCACATAGAAAAAGCCGCTCTTCTCCGTTACATAAGGGACCGTGTCCCCCGTCACGGAATGAGTCGCGGTCGCGAGCACCCGCGCCGTGGTCGCCTGAATCAGCGCGATTTCCGGCGCCGCGATGAGGCTTCCGTCCTCCGGGCGCAGGGCCGCGACCTTCGTGAACCCCCGGCCTTTGTAGTCGAAACGCCGGTAAAATCCGGGGATTTGACCCGGCTCGGCGTCGTCGGCGCCGCGCATGCGCTGGAAGACGAAACCGGTCTTCGCCGCGAAGCCCGGCGCGCCGAGTTTGCTTTGGAGCTGCCAAATGCCGTAATTAAGCCAAAGAAACGGACGGCCGTAAGCGCCGGCGTCGCTCAGGAATTCCGGAGGCAGGACGGTGTCGAAGTCGCTGCCGACATAGGCCGCGCGGTCGCAGGAGGAAAGGTCTCCCGCGCGGTAGCGGCCGATCTCGGACGAACGAACCCTGGCCTCCCGGAAGTGGCCGAGGAGATTCTCGAGCATGATCGCGTGGAGGCGGCCGTTGCTCGAGCGCGCGGCCGAACCCTCGTAATACACGCACACCTTGACGGGTGAAGCGCCGAAGGCGGACGAGGCGAGAAGAACGGCCAGCGGCGCTGCAAGTCCCATGGGTGATTGTCGCACACCCCCGTCGCCGGCGAAAGAACGGCCCTGCGACGCCCCTGTCACGATTTTATTCGCCCTCAGTAACGATTCAGCCACTCGAGGAATGTCGCCGCGCCGCGGTTTTCCTTGCCTTGCTCCGTGAACTCCGATTGGATCGCCCAGTGCGCCGTCAGCGGCTTGCGTACGGTCAGCTGGCGGCTCTGATCAAAGTCGCTGCCGAGGGTCAAATTGGCCCCGCCCGGCAGGCGCAGTTTGACCGAAGTCGTCTTCGTCGCAGGATCGTAGCCGACGTGCTCGATGGGAGTCGCGCCGAATAGGTAGAGGGAGGCCAGGCCGAACGCCTGGCTCTCCAAAGCGGTCTCCGTGTTCTGGACGGACGCGGTCTGTTCCGGGTCGAGCTCATCGGGGTTTTTCCCGAAGATCAACAGGCCGATGATGGCCTCCCGCTTGAGCGGCGGCTCGCTCGTCAATTCGACGACGGGTTTCTGTGTGGTGCCGAGCAGGCGTATGCCGATCGCCGCCCCCGGGGCTTGGTAACGCACCAGCCCCTCGAGCGCGCCGGCCGGGGAGCCCGAGGACAAAGTGACGATCAAGTGGTCCACCGTCGCGCTGCGGCGGAACAACTCGACGCCGAATGTCCGCACCGAGACCAAACCCGCGACCGAGGTCGGCGGAAATGAGACGGTGAGGTCGAGCGCGACGGGAACCGGATCCTTTGCCAAATTCGAGAAAAGGAGCAGCGGCTTGACGGTTTTTAAAGACAAGGACCCGCGCAACGGCATGCTCGGCCGCGCGGACTCCGTCGACACCTTTACTTCCCCAGTCTTGATGCGCGAGTCGACGAGGACTTTGGGCGCCCGTCCGACATCCAGCCGCGGAACCTCGAGCGCGACTTCCTCCAACATCAGGTTCCCCGCGTGCTCGAATCGCCGAGCCGGCGTCATCAGTCCGTAGGCCGTCGCCTCGCCGACGCCCCGAAGGCGTACCTTCTGGCGGCCCCCGGCAAGGTCGCTCACGAATTCGTAGCGCGCGGAGGACCTCTCCGAGCGCGGGTCTCCGTGGCTATCGACGGTAAGAGTCAACGGGCCGTCAAGGATGTGTATAGGCGCGGGGATCGCATAGGTCGTGTCGCGCAGTTTGGCGACGATTTCCTGGAAGCGCGTGACCCCGGCCCGCAGCTTCACCTCGTGACTCAAGGCCGCGTCCTTCCACGGACGGTCCAGGCGCCCGCTCGCGCGCAGAACGACCTTCCCCGTCACCGTGTACCACGACGCGATGGGGTCCACATCGGCTTCGAGAGCGGCCTGATAGCGCGGCCCGGCGCGGGAGGCCTTGAGAGCGACCCGGCCCTTGGCCGCGTCAAGCACGCCGCCGGCACGGGCCGGAAGAACCAGGTAGCGGCAGTTGAGCGCGACGCCCAAGACGGCGTCAAGCGAGCCCGTGCAGGCGTCGAGTCGCACTCCGCGCACGGACCCCGTCGAGGCCAGCGCTTCGGCGCCGCCGGACACCGAGTAACCGCGCCCCGCGCGACGCAGGCGTACGGCGCCCCGCGCGCGTCCGGCCGGCGACAGGTCCACGGCCGCCTCGAGATTCGCGTAGGTCGGCTTCGCGCCCGAGAAGAGATCGCCGTCCCCGGCCAATTGAACCTTGAGCCGGCGGGCGCCCGCGGCGGTGCGCGCCCGCGCGTCGAGCGCGAAGGACAGCGGCCGGCGGGCCCCCGGGTCAACGGCAGCACGGACGCCGCCCGACAGCGTGGCCTTCGCAAAAACGGCCGTAAAGCGCGTGAGCGACACCCGCAGCGCGTCGACCGGCACGGCGCGCAGCCGGGCGAGGGAGGCCGAGCCCGCGGGCTGGCGTCTCGGCCGAGTCATGTCCAGAGCCGCGCCGTCGGAGACCGCCGTGAAGCGTTCCACGCGCTCGACCTCAGGCCCGCGCCGCGAGTAGCGCACCACGACGCTCAGCTCGAACTCGGAGAAGCAGGCCGAAAACGCGCCGCCGGGATCCTTCAGGCAGAAATCCGCGGCCGAGACGGAGTAGCGGTGGCGCCCAAAGCTCAGCGCGCGCGTGGCGACCTCGAGCCGCGACCACCGCGGGGCATAACTCGCCCCTTCGCGCCGAATCACCGCGCCGACGAGCCGGCCTGTGATCAGGGCCTGGGGTCTCGCCATAAACAACGCCCCCACGGCGGCTGCCGCGGCCAAGGCCCCCCCTGCGACCGCAAGCGTACCTTTCCAAGGTAACGGCATCAGAACTCTCTCCCGTAGCTGAAGAAGAATTGCCAATGGCGCCGGCCGGGGGCCGTGGCGGGATCTCTGCGCCAGATCAAGCTCCGGGCGAACGAGACGCGGAACGCTCCGATGAAAGTGGCCCAGCGGGCACCGAAGCCGGGCGCGTAGTAGACGTCGGGATCTAAATGCTTCGACGCTTTTCCCGCCATCGCGGCGTCTAAAAATACCAGAGGTTGAAGCTTCCAGGGGAAAACATCGCCGGCCCGCAGCTCGAGCCCCTGGTAGACTCCCGTCAAGAATCCGCTCTCGTCGCCGAGCTCTCCCGGACCGACGCCGCGGAAGTCGGAGTCGCCGCCGATGAAGAAGCGCATCGCGGGCGGCAGTTGCCGAAAAGCGACCTCGCGATCGCCCACCAAGGTCGTCCCCACCCAACCTCGCGAACCGATAACGGCGAGCGGCGGCTCGAACCGGCCGAGGTTCCACAACTTCTCCGTGCCGACGCGAATGCGGTGCGCCGTCAAAGCGGAGCTGATCTCCGACACGCGAGAGGCCGTGTCGAGCTCGGCGTGGAAGCCGACGCGCGGCTCGCGCAGGTAGTACTCGAAGAGATGGCTGGTGATTTCCGCGTGAGTGTTGAAGCTCTGAAAGTACGACTCCCGCGGGCCGATGCCGCGCTTGGTGTCCGCGTACTCAAGCGCCGGACCCGCCCGGACCACCGCGTGCAGGTCCTGGTCGTCCCAAGTGAACGCGGGCGAGAGGGAGACGACCGAGGACAGCGTCTCGAAACGGGTCTCGTCGCTTCGCGCCGCGTTGGCCTGCGGCTGAAGGTAGAGCCGCGAGGCGGGGCTCAAATAGAGTCGCGTCTGCGCCTCGACGGACTGCTCCCGTTTCGAGAA
>JAYTIP010000221.1:0-8911 GCA_043731745.1 Elusimicrobiota bacterium
GAGGCCCGGCAACCAAATTATTGCGCCGATCAGTTTCCAATCGTATCGCCATACTCGCGCTAGGATCGCTGCTGCGAGAAAGACCGTCACGCAACTGAGAGCGCCTAACTGCCATTGATTCTTTAATCCAATGTGGAATATTTCCGCTACCTGTCCAGCTACAGCCCCCAGCCCTGCTTTGGTGACAAGCCCGGCAATCAAAAGGATGAGGATTTTCTTCGGCCCCGGATTCAATTCAATGCCGGGTTGCTCGGATCGAACCGAAGCCGTGTGGGCTCGCCGGTCCAAGACTGTAAGGGTAATGAAGGTCGCGGCCCAGACGACCACAATGGGAATGGCGCTGATGGGGATCGCCCATAACCAGTCTCCCGGCCGCGCCATGTTGAAGAGCAGGGCGATTACGGCTGGCGCCGGCGCCGGGCCGCCTTCCGTGCCTATAAAGCTTGGTGCCCAAACTGCGGCGATGACTAAGCTTCTGAATGCATTGCGCAGGAAACCTTTTGAATATCCACTCGTCCATCGCCAAAAAATACGGCAGCCCCACGTGCTCAAAGCGATATAGACGGCGATCATTATAACGACGTTTTGTTCAACGGTCATTCTTATATTCTCGCTCGCTTATTGTTTCGAGTACCGCTTTGTCCGTTAAGGTATGTTGCTGTTTGCATTGAGGCCTAACGCAGAGGCTGACCAGCGGCGGCTTCAACAGTCCAACCAAACGAGGCCGCCGGCTGGTCAAGCCAATCGTTAGACATCCTCAGCTTCAATCTATTCTCCAACGAAATGTCCGTTTGGAGCGACGACAAAATCTTCGTTCAACGGGGTACGACCCTAGTGCCTCCGACGTCAATTTGCGCGCGTTGCCGGAAACCGCTAAGGTGCTGACATGGGAGCTCAACGGCCTCCTTGTTTCCCAACGGTTCGTCAATGTCCAAACTGCGCATTTAAACCAAGCAAGATGGACCAGATGATGTATGTGCCGACAACGGCAACTGCAATTCCGCAATTAACTTTTCGCTCATTAATCTTCAGCACTTTCTGGAGAAAGAACTTACTCCCGAATCCTGCTCCGATTAGCAATGGGACGGTTATTGGGAAAAGCCCGATAGCCAGCGCAAAGCCGATAGAGATACTGAAAAAAACATCGTGCCAGTAATAAGGCATCACAATTCTCTCCTCCGCTCTTTCGTACCTGCAATGTATGTCTAACGTGTATTAGACGGGGCCGTCTATTGTGAGGCCCCGACAGTGCTCAATTCGCAATTATGGAGCGAATAGCTGGATATTGCCAGGCCTGTGGAAAAATACAGCTGCCGGGAAATACGGAAGAAGTGGGCCGTCTAACGTGGTACGCAGTCCCCTGGGGGGCGTTGATTTAAGGACTTTCTCCTGTTAGGCTATTAGGATATGGGTCGCACACTCGTCCTAAACAGGAGCTTCCGTGCCGTCGCCGTCGCCGATTGGCGACGCGCGATCACGCTCGTGTACATGGGCCTGGCCGAGGCCCTCGACGAGCAATTGACCCCCTACGACTTCCAATCCTGGGTCGCCGCGTCGTCCAACTGGGTCGAGGTCCCGGCGGGCTTCGTGCAGTCCCCGAGCATGCGCTTCGCCGTGCCCGAGGTGATCCGGCTCGTGCGCTACGACCGCATCCCTCACCGCGAGGTCGCCTTCACGAGGCACAACGTCTTCGCGCGCGACCGCTACAAGTGCTCTTACTGCGGCAAGCGCAAGCCCAGCGACGAGCTTGACCTCGATCATGTGATCCCGCGCTCGCGCGACGGCGCCAACGAGTGGACCAACATCGTGACGAGCTGCAGGCCGTGCAACTTGAAGAAGGCCGACCGCCTGCCGGATGAGGCCGGGATGCCGCTTAAGAACCACCCGGTCAGACCGCGCTGGAGCTTGATGGGCAGCCTGGTGCCGCATCCGCGCGCGCACATCCCGGAGAGCTGGAAGAAGCTGCTCTCTCAAGACCAGCGGTGAGCGTCAAAAGCCTGACGAAGGCGGAGCTGCGCGAGGGCCTGGTCGCGCGCGAGCCCGACGATCATAAAGGAACTTTCGGCCATGTTCTCGTGATCGCCGGCTCAAAGGGCATGGCCGGAGCGGCGATCCTGGCGGCACGGGGCGCCCTGAAATCCGGCGCGGGCCTCGCGACGATCGCGGTTCCAGGCGGGATCGCCTCGACGGTCGCCGGCGCCGTGCCGTCGGCCATGACGATCGCCTTGCCGGAGAACACCGCCGGTGCCTTTCGCGCGGAGGGCGTCGATCGGCTGAAGGAGTATGTGAAAGAGCGCCGCGTGACGACGATCGCGATCGGCCCCGGGCTGACCACGCACGCCGACGCCGCGCGGTTCGTGCTGCTGGCGCTCTCGGGGTTGCCCGCGGCGGCCGTCGTCGACGCCGACGCGCTCAATACCTTGGCCCAGCAGGAAAGTGAGGGCGTCGTGCAGATGTTGAAGGCCCGCAAACAGCCGTGCGTGTACACGCCGCACCCGGCGGAAGCCGCGAGACTGCTCGGCATGAAGAAAACCGAGGTCGAGGCGCAGCGCCTCAAGTGCGTTGAGAAGCTCGCTCGTTCTTTAGGCGGCGTCGCCTTGCTCAAAGGCCGCAAGACCTTGATTTCGTCGGGCGCGCGCATCGTCGTCAACTCGACGGGCGGGCCCGGACTCGCGAAGGCCGGCTCGGGCGATGTGCTGACCGGGCTTATCGCGGGGCTCTGGGCGCAGATGCTGGCGTCGGGACGCGTCGCGGGCGACCTGCCGTTCAAGGCCGCCTGCTTGGGCGCCTGGCTTCACGGCGCGGCGGGCGACGCGGCAGAGAAGGACCTGACGCCGTGGGCCATGACTTCGACTGATTTAACCGACTACCTGCCCCACGCGTTCAAAGCCCTCGTCTCGTGAAGCTCTCGAACGAGAAGGAGACGATCGCGCTCGGCGAGAAGATCGGCAAGCGCCTTAAGCCCGGTCTCGTCGTGCTTCTGCGCGGCGAGCTCGGCGCGGGCAAGACCACTTTCGCGCGCGGCGTCGCGCGCGGAGCTGGCTACAAGGGACGAGTCTCGAGCCCGACCTTCGCGCTCGCCCATGTGTACCGCGGCAAGCGCCTGACCGTGCACCACTTGGATTTGTATCGCGTGGCCGAGGGCGAGGACTCCGAGCTCGGTCTCGACGAGCTTTTGGCCGATCCGCGCGCGGCGGTCGTCGTCGAGTGGCCCGACGCGACGGGCGGGCGCTGGCCGAAGGACCGGCTCGAGCTGACCTTGAAACACGCGCCGCCCGGACGAACCGCCGTGATCAAAGCGACGGGCCCCGCCGCCCGTAAAATCCTAGAATCACTGCGATGAATATATTGGCGGTCGACGCGACGGGCGAGACGATGACGGTCGCCCTCGGCGCGGTCGAACTTTCCAGCAAGTCCAAGAAGCACGACGACGCTTTGCTGCCGCTCATCGAGCGCGTGCTCAAAAAGGCGAAGCGGACCTGGAAGGATTTGGACGCGATCGCGGTCGCCTCCGGCCCCGGCCGATTCACGGGGATACGCATCGGCATGTCCTTCGCCGCGGCCGCGGGCTTCCAGCTGAAAATTCCCGTGATGGCGGTGAGCCGTCTCGCGGCCGCCGCCGCGCGTTCGAAGGAGGACGCCGTGCTCGGCGCTTTGCCCGGCTGGAAGGATGAGGTGTACACGCAGGAGTTCCGCCGCGGTAAGGCGCTCGGCGCCGCGATCTGGACCGCGCCGGCGGAGTGGCCCGCGCTGAAGGCCGCGAGCGAGAAACGCGGGCTGACCGTTTCTTACGGCGACACCACCGCCGCCCATCTTCTGGCCGTCGCGCGCGCGATGCTGGCCGCGAAGAAGATCCCGCCGTTCAAGCCCTTTTATCTGAAGCCGGCGAGCTATGAGCGCTCCGGCCGTTAGACCCGCGACCGCCGCGGACATCCCGGATATTCTGCGGATCGCGTCGTCGCGCCCGTTCACGGCCAAGTGGTCCAACGAGGCGTTCCTCGCCGAGGTCTCGCGTCCGGAATCGATTCTTCTCGTGGCACCCGGCAGCGGTTACGCGCTCGCGCGCGTCGTGGCCGACGACTGCCGCCTGCTCGACATCGCCGCGGCCGAAGACGGGGGCGGGTGGGGCAAGGCGTTGCTGTCGGCCCTTCGCGCGGAGGCGCGCGCGCGCGACTGCGCCAAGATTTCGTTCGAGGTGTCGGCCGCCAACGCGCGGGCGCTTTCTTTCTACGAGAAAGCGGGAGCGAGGGTTGTCGGAGGAAGGCCGAAGTTCTACACTGATGGCTCGGACGCCGTTCTGATGGACCTGGACCTCCCTTGAATCTACTCCTCGCTTTGCTCCTCGCCGGTCCGGCCTCGGCGTCCTCCTCCAGCGGCTCCGCCGCGGCGACGAGCGCTCAGCAGGAGTACCTGCGCGGCACCTTGCTCGAGCGTAGAGGCGCCTTCGCCGAGGCGCTCGCCTCATATGAGAAGGCACTCTCGATCGATCCCGACTCGGCCTTTCTCGCCGGGGAGGCCGCCGATCTCGCGCTCGAGCTCGAGGATTGGTCTAAGGCCGAAAAGTGGGCGCGACGGCGTCTCGAGCTCGCGCCCAAAGACTCCAAGTCGCAGATGATTCTCGCGCGCGTGTACTGGTCGCGCGGTCAGGAAAACGAAGCCGTCGACGCGTTCGAGGCCGCGCTCAAGCTCGAGCCTTCGTCGATCGACGCGATCATGGCGTTGACCGAGCTCGTGGCACCCAAGAATCCCAAGCGCGCGCGCGCGATGCTCGAGAGGTTCCTCGCGGCCAATCCGGAGCACGCCGCGAAGGTCCTACACGAGCTGGCCAAGCTCGACGCGCAGGAGACGCGCTACAAGGACGCGATCGAGAAGCTCAAGCGCGCGATCGCGCTCGACGAGGGCGAGTCCGACCCCGTGCGCGTGTCGCTCGGCCAGGTCTATGAAATCTCGCACGACACGGTCGCCGCCATCGCGGAATATCGCAAGGTGCTGACCTCTTTGCCCGACGACTGGGAGCTGTGGGCGCACATCGCCGAGCTCGAGGCCTCACGCGGTGATCTCGACGCCGCGCGCGCCGAGTTCCTGAGCTTGAAATCGAAGCTCCCCGACGACGCGACCGCCGCCGCGTGGCTGTCGGCCGACTCCGAGAAGGCGGGGGATTTCAAGAAGGCGGCGGAGTACCTGAAGGACAGCTCGGCGCTCAAGGAAGATCCGACCGCGCACCTGCGCCTGGGTTATTATCAGCTTCAGTCGGGCGGCGTGAAGGACGCGATGAAGACGCTCGAGGCGGCGCGTACGCGCTGGCCGCAGGACGACCGCATCGCCTACTACTTAGCACTCGGCCACGACGATCTGGGCGAGCGCGCGCAGGCCGTGGCGTTGCTTCGCGAAGTCCTCGCGCTCAAGCCCGAGGATCGCGACGCGAGATGGCAGCTCGCGGCGATCCTCGAGAAGATGGACAAGATGTCCGAGGCGGAGCCCGAGTTTCGCAAGCTCATCGAGAGCAAGCCCGACGAGGCGCCGACGCTTAATTATTTGGGCTATGCGTTGGCCGATCGCGGCCTGAAGCTGCCGGAGGCCGAGGGTCTCATCCGCCGAGCGCTCGAGCTCGAGCCGCTCAACGCGGCGTATCGCGATTCGCTCGGCTGGGTGCTGTTCAAGCAGGGACGCAGCACGGAGGCCGTCGTCGAATTGGTCGCCTCGGCGCATTCGATTCCCGACGACGAGGCGCTGTGGGAGCATTTGGGCGCGGCGCAAAACGCCGTCGGCAAGACCGACGAGGCGTGGCTCGCGTGGCGCATGGCGCAGACCTTGGGCTCGGTCAAGACCGGGCCGCTCGCGGACGCCGCGCAGAAGACTTTGGGCGATGACGCGCTCGGCGAGCTGTGGCGCAGGCACCTGTCCGCCGTGCAGGGCGGGGTCAAGAAGTATAGTGGCCTGTGCGAGCTCAAAGGACGCATCGCGGGCCACGCGGTGTCGCGCCAGGCGCTGTTCACCTTCCGCGCGCCGGGCGAAATCCGGTTCGAGCTGCTCGGTCCCATGTTTTCGACGGCGTGGCGCGCCCATTTGGATCCGCGCGGCTTCACGATGGACGAGTTTCCCGTGTCGGGCGTCGATCAGAATCGCGTGTCGGACGCCGCGCACGGCGCCTTCGCCGCGATCGCGGCCGCGCTGTCGGGCGATGCGTTCGCGCCCGGGCCCGCGCGACTTGAGAAGAGCTGGGGACGCACGAGCCTCATGCGCCCCAAGTGGCGTGTGGATCTCGACGACGCGCTCGCGCGCCAGATTTCTCCGGCCGACAACGGTGTCAGCGTGTCGCTGTCCGATTTCAAACGCGTCCGCGAGCGCCAGCTGCCGCGCCTCATGGAAACCAAGGGCCGCTTCTGGGAACTCGGCATTTCCTGCGCGGAGCCGGTCGCGGAATTCCAGCCGTGAAGCAGCAATGTCCGGCGAAGGTCAATCTTTTCCTGGAAGTCACCGGGAAGCGCAAGAACGGCTACCACACCCTCGCGAGCCTGTTTACCCGCATTAATCTCTACGACGTCCTCGACATGGAGGTCGTCAATGGCAATAAGCCGACCCTCGAGATCGTGGACGAATTGGGGACCATGCCTTTGTCGGCCGGCCCCGACAACCTGGTGATGCGGGCGGCCAAGGCCTTTTATCGGGAATTCCGGGTCGGCGTCGGGATCAAGATCGTTTTGTACAAGCGCATCCCCATGGGCGCCGGCCTTGGCGGCGGGTCGTCGGACGCGGCGGGGACGCTTCTCGGATTAGCTAAACTTTTAAACATCAATTTGAACGCGGCCAAGAAGAAAAAGCTGCACGATATCGGGGTCAAATTGGGCGCGGATGTGCCTTTTTTTCTCAAAGAAGCCAATTTTTGCCGCGCGACCGGGATCGGCGACAAGCTCAAACCCATAAAAATCGAGAAATCCCTGCCTTTTATGGTCCTGGTCTGGCCCGGTTTTCCGTCCCCGACGGGCCCCGTTTTCACCGCGGTGCCGCCCCGGAAGCGCTCGGACGTGTTGACGCGTCTTTCCCAACTTGATAAACTCATCCGTCGTCTGAAAAGCGGCCGCCCCGTCGAGGAATGGGGGGGGTTATTATACAACCGCCTCGAAGAGGCGGTTCTGCCGGTCATGGCGGACATCGCGCAAGCCAGACGCATCCTGGAAGCGACGGGAGCGAAGGGAGTGCGCATGTCGGGTTCGGGTTCTTCGGTCTACGGGTTTGTAAGCACGCACGCCGAAGGCGCGCGTGTCGTCAAACGGCTCCAAGCGTACCCTTGGAAGGTCTATTTGACGAGCTGTCACGGCTAACATCTTGGAGATCACGGAAATCCGCGTCCACCTTCGTAACGAGGACAAGCTCAAGGCTTTCGCCACCGTCACGTTCGACCATTGTTTCGTGGTCCGCAACATGAAGGTGATCGTCAGCGACAAAGGGCTCATTCTCTGCATGCCGTCGCGCAAGATGCCCGACGGAAGCTTTAAAGACGTGGCGCACCCGATCAGCGTCGAATTTAGGTCTCAACTGGAGAGCAAAGTGTTCGCCTGCTACGAGCGGGAAGTTCTCCAGGCCGCTGCAGGGAATAAAGTCGACTCCCGGGTGGTGTAATGGTAACACAGCGGCCTTTGAAGCCGTTATTCGTGGTTCGAATCCACGCCCGGGAATGATTTTTTAAGGACAAAGAAATGAGCGCGACCAAAAAAGGACAAGGCCAGCTGTGCGTGCTGATCCTCGCCGCGGGTCAGGGCACTCGGATGGAATCCACCATCCCGAAGGTTCTGCACCACGTGGGCGGACGCCCCATGCTGTTCTACGTCCTGAGAATCGCCAACGCGCTCAAGCCGGGCTCGATCGGCGTCGTCGTCGGTCACGAGGCCGAGCAGGTCAAGGATGCGTCGATGGAGATGCTCAAGTCCGTCGGCATCGCGCGCCCGCTTCAGGTCATCCACCAGAAGAAGCAGATGGGCTCCGGGAACGCCGTGCTCGAGGCGCTGCCTTACCTCAAGAAGTTTAAGACCGCGATGGTGATGTGCGGCGACACCCCGCTGCTCACCTACGAGTCGATTTACAACCTTTACCTCACGCACGAGCAGCTCAAGGGCCAGGCCACCTTGCTGACCGCGCGCCTGCAGAACCCCAAGGGCTACGGCCGCATCGTGCGCGGCGCGCTCGGCGAAGTCCAGCGCATCGTCGAAGAGACGGTCGCCACCCCGAAGGAGTTGGCACTCACCGAGGTCAACTCCGGCGCGTACTGCTTCGAGGTCGACGCCCTCGTTCAGGGCCTTAAAGAGATCGGCGCGAAGGGCCCGAAGAAGGAGCACTTCCTGACCGACGTGATGGAAGCCATCCGCGGCAAGGGCGGCAGGATCCACGCGTACACGTCTTCCAATGCCGAAGAAATCCAGGGCATCAACAACCGCGCCCAGCTCTCCGTCGCCGAGCGCGTGCTCAACAAGCGCATGCTCGAGCGCCTCATGATCTCCGGCGTCACGATCCGCGACCCGCAGTCCACGCACGTCGACGCCGACGTCGAGATCGGCCAGGACACCGTGATCTACCCCGGCACCATCCTGCGCGGCCACACGAAGATCGGCCGCATGTGCCGCATCGGGCCCTTCACCCACATCGAAGACACCCAGATCGGCAACGAGTGCGAGGTCCGCTTCTCCTACGTGATGTCGTCGCGCCTGCTCGAGAAAACCTCGGTCGGGCCGTTCGCGCACATCCGCCCCGACTCCTGCATCGGGCCGCGCGCGCGCATCGGCAACTTCACCGAGGTCAAGTCGTCGAAGATCGGCTTCGGCTCGAAGGTCAACCACCTCTCCTACATCGGCGACGCCGACATCGCCGAGGACGTCAACATCGGCGCCGGCACGATCACCTGCAACTACGACGGCAA
>JAYTIP010000222.1:0-9482 GCA_043731745.1 Elusimicrobiota bacterium
CGGGATGTGCCTCGCTTTGTCGCTCGACGCCAAACTTTCCGGAGGAATGAATCATGGCTCCTAAGACCGCCGCCGCCCCCAAGTCCAAGACCCCGACCACCGCGGAGGTCGCCGCCGAACGCGCCGCGCACCTGCTCGCGTTGCCCGGCCCGATGTTCGCCAAGCCCATCCAGATCGTCGAGGGCAAGATGCAGTTTCTCTATGATGAGAACGGCAAGGAGTATTTGGACGGCTTCGCCGGCGTCGCCACCGTGTCGATCGGTCACTCGCATCCGCACTTCGTGAACAAGCTCAAGGCGCAGATCGACAAGTTGCAGCATGAGCCGCCGCTGTACCTGCATCCTGCCGTGGGCGCGTTCGCCAAGCGCCTGGCCGACAAGGCAAAGACGGTCAACCCCGATATGGACGTCTGCTTCTTCGTGAACTCCGGCTCCGAGGCCAACGAGATGGCGGCCTTCATCGCCAAGACCTACACGGGGCGCCACGAGTTCGTCGCGGTTCAGCGCTCCTACCACGGCCGCACCTTGCTCACGACCGCGCTGACCGGCCAGCACAACTGGCGCAACCAGGCGCCCTATCCCGCCGGCGTGAGCTTCACGCCGACCGATTACGCCTACCGCTTCGACGGCACTCCCGAGCAGAGCACGAAGGCCGCGATCAAGGGCCTCGAGCAGACCTTGAAGACTTCCACGCAGGGAAAGATCGCGGGCTTCTACGCGGAGACCATCATGGGCGTGGGCGGGCTGATCACTCCGGGCAAGGAGTATTTCTCGGCGGCGACGGAGCTCGTGCACAAACACGGCGGGCTGTTCATCTGCGACGAAGTGCAGGCGGGCGTCGGCCGCACCGGCGACCATTACTTCGGCATCAAGCATTGGAACGCCAAACCGGACATCATCGTGATGGCCAAGGGCCTGGGCAACGGTTACCCGATCGGCGCGATCATCACGACGCGCGCCATCGCGGACTCGATGAAGGGCGTGCTGCACTACAACACCTTCGGCGGCGGCCCCATGGCCATCGCGGCGGCGGACGCGGTGATGGATGTCGTCGAGAAGGACGACCTCGCGGGCAACGCGACGAAAGTCGGCAATCGCCTGCTCGCGGGACTGCGCAAGCTCCAGCTCAAAGACGAGCGCGTGGGAGACGTGCGCGGCATGGGACTGATGATCGGCGTCGAACTCGTCAAGGACAAGAAGTCCAAGGAGTTCGCGACCGACCTCACCGTGCGCGTCGTCGAGTCGATGAAGGATCAGGGGATTCTCGTCGGCAAGGGAGGCCTGGAGGGGAACACCCTTCGCATTCAGCCGCCCATGTGCTGGACGACCCAGGACGCCGACCGCACCGTGGCGGCGCTCGAGCAGGCGCTCAAGGATGCCTGACGGCGGGCCGGCGGCCCAGCGCGTCCGTCTGGGTTCGCTCTGCGCGGGGTTCGGGCTGCTGCTCCTGGCCCCGCCTCTGTTCATCTGGCTTTCGTCGCACGGGCCGGCGCCCGTCGCCGTGAGCGCAGCGGTTTGGAGCCGCTGCTACTACGGGGCGTTCATCGCGTTGGTGTCGATCGGCTTCGGCGGGCTTTTCGTCGACGCCTCACGCGCCAAGGTATTCCACGGCGGACCGATGATCGACTTCTCGATCGGGATGGCCGGCACGATGATCGCGTTGGGGTTCGGCCGCGCCTGGGTTCCCGGCGCGTTCCTGATCGGCTTCGGCCTGCGGCTGATGACCGGCGCGCCCCTGCTCGACCGCTAGGCGCGCGTCTTATTCGAGCTGACTGTGCACGCCCGTCGGCTGGATCTTTTGAAACTGCGTCCGCTGCATGGACTGGTTCTTGAGCTTCGGCGGCTTCCACTTCTTCTTCGCGGGCTTGTCCGGGGCGGCCTCGCCGGACCCGTCTGAGGAGGACGCGTTCTCGTCCTTGGAAACCGCGTGGTCCTGCATGAAGCCGACGAGATGGCTCGCGTGCGTCTCGTTGAAGCGCGAGGCGGCGGCGCTTTGCGAATCGACGGCGGCGGCGGTCTCGATCTTGGACGGCGACGCGGCCGCGGACGGGTCGGCGCCGAGAGCGGCGGCCTGCTGTCCGACCGAACGCAGCGAGGCCAGCGCGGGCCAGACGACGCTCATCACGAGGGCGAAGCACAGGGGTGCGAGCGCCACGACCGAGGCGAGTTGTAGGGCGAGCGCGGCGGACTTGAGACGGTGCAGGTGCTTTTCGCGGTGGGACTCCGCGAGCTTGGCCAAGGTCTCGTCGAGGCGGCCGGCCTTCTCCGCCGTGGCGAAGCGCGAGCGATCCTCCTCGGGCAAAGAGGGGGACACGCACTCGACGAAGCCGGCGCCCTGCGGAAGGAGCGCCGCGCCGCGCGCCAGACGCCGGCGCAGGAGCGGGTCCTCCTCGGCGGTCTGCAGGAGCACCTCGAAGGTCTCGCGCGGGCGCAGGCCCGCGCCGAGCAGAAGACCGAGCGTGGCCTCGAACTCGCAGACGCGCGCTTCTTCCGTGATGTAGCGGAGTCCGGGCAAGAGGCGCCCCGCCGTCGAGCGCAGCTTGCGCCCCGGCTTCGACCCGGCCAGCTCGAGCAGGATCACGAGCGAGCCGATCGTCCCGCCCAGGAGCAGGATCCAATTGGCGCCGAGCCAGTCGCCGAAGCCGAGCACGCGCAGCGCCGCGGGGGGCAAGGTCACCCCGGCCTGTGAGAGCGGCAGCAGCAGCATCGGCGCGGCTTTGGCGACGAAAAGGAGGAATATGCCCGCCGCGATCACGACGGCGAAGACGGGATAGGCGAGCGCGCGGCTCAGGCGGCGGCGGAAGTCGATGCGCGCTTCGAGCGAAGCGGAGTAGCGGTCCAGGAACGCGTCGAGCTTGCCGCTTTCCTCGCCCGCGCGCACCATCGCGACGAACAGCGGGGGGAACTTCCCCGCCAAGGAGAGATGCAGGGGCTCACCGCGGGAGACGGTCTCCGCCGCGGCGCTCAGGCCGCGCGAGCGCAGAAACTCGGCCAGGGGCAGGGCCGAGCGCAGGGCGTCGGCGGCGGCCCGCGAGAAGTCGAGCAATCGCTCGTCGGTCATACTCCGCTAAGGGTAGCCTCCCGAGCCCGGCAATACAAGGGGATTTGATAGAATCACCCAATGGCCACGTCCAAGACCGACCGCCTCATCGCCCTCGTCGACAAGCACGGCGCCCACAACTACCACCCCCTGCCCGTCGCGATCTCGCGCGCCAAGGGCCCCTTCGTCTGGGATGTGGAGGGCAAACGCTATTTCGACTTCCTGTCCGCCTATTCGGCGATCAACCAGGGCCACAATCACCCCAAGATCGTCGCGGCGGCCAAGAAGCAGCTGGGCAAGGTGGCGTTGACCTCTCGCGCCTTCCACAATGAGCTCCTGGGACCCTTCCTGCAGCTCCTGTGCGAGCTCACGAAGAAAGAGCGCGCGCTGCCGATGAACTCGGGCGCCGAGGCCGTCGAGACCGCCATCAAGGCCATGCGCCTGTGGGGCTACCGCCGCAAGGGCGTGCCGGAGAACAAGGCCGAGATCATCGTCTGCGCCGACAATTTCCACGGCCGCACGACGACCATCGTCGGATTCTCCTCTGATCCCGACTCGCGCGACGCCTTCGGCCCTGCGACGCCGGGCTTCCGCGTCGTCCCGTACGGCAACGCCACCGCGCTGGAGCGAGCGATAACGCCGAACACCGTCGGATTCCTCTTTGAAGCCATCCAGGGCGAGGCCGGCGTCGTCATTCCGTCCGAGGGCTGGCTCACCGCGGTGCGTGAAATCTGCACCGAGAACAAGATCCTGATGTGCGCCGACGAGATTCAAACCGGCCTCGGCCGCACCGGCAAGCTGTTCGCCTGCGACCATGAGGAGATCGTTCCCGACCTCTACATCCTGGGCAAGGCGCTGTCGGGGGGGCTATACCCGATCTCCGCCGTGTGCGCCGACGACGCGGTGCTCGGCCTGTTCACGCCCGGGACGCACGGGTCCACCTTCGGCGGCAGCCCGCTCGCCTGCGCGATCGGCGTCGCCGCGCTCGGCGTGATCCGCGACGAGAAGCTGCCCGCGAAGGCCGCTAAGACCGGAGCGCTCCTCAAGGGTCTGCTCGAGACGCTCGAGCACCCGAACCTCAAGGACGTGCGCGGCCGGGGCCTCATGCTGGCACTCGAGTTCAAGACCAAGGTGCGGCCGCTCGTGGAATCCCTGATGAAGCTCGGCCTGCTCGCCAAGGACACGCACGAAAACACCATCCGTTTCGCGCCGCCGCTGACCCTCACCGAGGCCCAGGCGAAAGAGGCGTTCTCCTTGATTAAGAAGGCCGTCGCGGCATTCCCAGCCTAGACGGGATTAAGCGTGAACGAGGCGCCGCTGCTTCAACAATTGAAGCGCGCGCTTAGACGCAACTGCCAACGCCACTTCCTGGGAGGAAGCGTAGTCCGTGTGAGCGAGACTTTTAGGGGCCTTGCTCGGTAAGGCGAGGCGGCGCTTCTTGCGCCGAGTAGCGAGCATATTCATCAACCTCTGATTTCAGTGTAACATAGGTCTCCAGTGGCGTCAAGGCCACCTCGGAGATGATGTATTCCGGATCGACATAGCGTCCGCCTTCGGCAAATCGTCTCATTGCACGCCGGGCCGCTTCCGTCGGATCCAAATCCAAAAGTATCAGTCTGACTCGATATCCGCCCTCCTTGAGGTCTAAAATAATCGAAGCCATCGATTTGGTATTTTTGCCAACACGAAGCATGACGAAGCTTTTCGCGTGCGACATCGCTTCGACATATAGGAGCGTTTCGATGTACTCGGATTCTTGGTGATAAACTGCGGCCAAAGCCGGATGAAACCCCGGAAGTCTCGCCTTCATTTCATCGTTGTCGATGAGAATTGAATCCTTCAGAAATTCCGGATTCCGAGTCAAGAATGTGTTCTTTCCAGAAGAAGGTGGTCCGATAATAATTGTAGCCCAGGGCCTCTCGCTTTCCTGTACATCTGCCACGAATTCCTGGACTATTTTCTGGTGGATAGCGGCCCGCGCGTCCGGATAACGGCCAGTCTTGCGATCAACCAACCGGGTTTGAGATGTATCGACTTCCAGCTTCTTTCGCGCACGAAGAATCGCTTTCTGATCGTTTGGCGTGAGGGAAAACCAAAATTGCTCCCACGCTGACGGCTTTTCGGGTTTGTTATCTGGCACGCGGCGAATTTACTACAAATCTTGCTCCATCTGATAGAATAACTGCACCGTGCCCGACGATTCGCCCTTACTCGAGATCGGCCCCCTCCAAAAGTCCTTCGGGACCTCGCCCGTCCTGCGCGGCGTCTCCCTGACCGTCAAGAAGGGGGAGTTCATGACGCTCCTCGGGCCCTCGGGCTGCGGCAAGACCACGACGCTTCGCATCATCGCCGGCTTCGAGTCTCCCGACTCCGGCCGCGTGCGCCTCAACGGCGAGGATGTGACCGACCAGGCGCCCTACGAACGCGATGTGCACACCGTCTTCCAGCACTACGCTCTGTTCCCGCACCTCGACGTGGCGGGCAACATCGCCTTCGGCATGCGCATGGATAAAGTGCCCGAGGATGAGATCAAGCGCCGCATTCCCGAGGCCCTGGCGATGGTCAAGCTCGCCGGCTTCGAGACGCGCCGCGTCTCCTCGCTGTCCGGCGGCCAGATGCAGCGCGTCGCACTGGCAAGAGCCATCGCTGGAAGACCTGCGGTCTTATTGCTTGATGAGCCCCTCGGCGCGCTCGACCTCAAGCTGCGCAAGGAGATGCAGCTCGAGCTCAAAAAGCTCCAGAAAAAGCTCGGCATGGCCTTCATCTACGTCACGCACGACCAAGAAGAGGCGATGACGATGTCCGACCGCATCGCCGTGTTCAACCACGGCCGCATCGAACAGATCGGCACGCCCGGTGAAATCTACGAGATGCCCAAGACCTCCTTCGTCGCCGACTTCATCGGCGGGGCCAACATCTTCTCCGCGCGCGTGCTTCCCGGCGACCCGGGCCGCGCCCACCTCCTCATCGGCGACGAGTATGAGGTGGATGTCCCGCTCGATCCGGGCGAGGTCCTCCCCAAGCCCGGCAAGTCGGTCAAGGTCGGCATCCGCCCCGAGCGCGTGAAGGTGTACTACAAGGACGAGCTGCCTTTCGGCCTCCTGCGCTTCGACGCCACGCTCAGGGACACCGTCTTCCTCGGCGACGCCTGCCAGATCTACCTGCAGATGTTCAAGAAGGACCCCGAGCGCCTCACCATCGCCTGGGCGGGCGGCGACCGCTACGCCGTGCACGACGACATGAACGTCCCCGTGATCGCCGCCGTCCAGCCCGACGACGTCTACATTCTCGAAGCCGAAGAGTAATGTCGAACGTCACGCGCCGGGATTTCCTCAAGGCCGCGATCCTCGCGCCGATGCTGCCGGCCTTCCTCGCCGCCTGCCGCCGCGCCGACACCTCGCGCGTCGTCAACTTCTTCAACTGGTCGAACTACATCGGCAAGGACACGCTCGCCGATTTCAAGAAGCTGACCGGCGTCGAAGTCCGCTACGACCTGTTCGCCGACGAGGAGGAGATGTTCGCCAAGATCCGCGCCGGCGCGCGCGGCTACGACCTGATCGTCGTCGGCGACTACCTGATCCCGCGCTTTCAATCGCTCGGCTACATCGAGCCCGTGCCGCAGGGCGCGCTCAAGAACATGGGAAACCTGTACGCGCGCTACCGCAAGCCCTCCTACGACCCCTCGGAGACGACCGTGCCCTATCTGTGGGGCACCACGGGCATCGCCTATAACCGCAAGAAGCTCAAGAAGCCGCCGACCTCGTGGCTCGACCTCTGGGACGAGAAGTACAAGGACCGCATCTCGATGCTCGACAATGTGCGCGACTGTATCTCGGTCGCCATGCAATTGCTCAAGATCCCGCAGACGACGCGCGACCCCGAGGACTTCCGGAAGATTCGCGAGCTGCTCGTGAAGCAGAAGCCCCTGGTCAAGCAATACTCGAGCTCGTCTTACCTCAACAGCCTCGTGGCGGGGGAGATCGACCTCGCCATGACCTGGTCGGGCGACCTGTTCCAGGCCGCGCGCGACAACCCCGATCTGGATTATGTGATTCCCAAGGAAGGGACTTACATGTGGGTCGATTGCCTCGCGATCCTGCGCGGCTCGCGGCATAAGGAAGACACGCTACGCCTGATCGACTACCTGCTCGAGCCCGCCGTCGGCGCCTCGATCGCCAACTTCGTGCGCTACCCGAGCCCGAACGAGGCCGCCTTCCCGCTCGTCGACCTCGCGCTGCGCAAGGACCCACGAGTGTATCCGACCCCGTCGGTCATGAAGCAGCTCTCGATGCACCATGTGCTCGACAGCGAGCAAAGCGAGCTGTGGAACCAGACCTGGGCGGACGTGAAGATCGCCTGATGACCAAGGCCCTCTCCTGGCTTCTCTCCGGACGCCGCAGCGAGGCGAGCCACCTGCTTCTCGCCCCGGCCACGCTGTGGCTGCTGTTCATGCTCGTCATCCCGGCCCTCGGCATGGTCGCGCTGTCCTTCGCGACGAACGGCCCGTACGGCGTGATCCAGTGGACCTTCACGACCGAGAACTACCAGCGCGCCTTCCAGTCGAAGTACCTGCCCGTGCTCCTGCGCACGCTCGGCTTCGCCGGCGCCGCCACCATGCTCTGCCTGCTGCTCGGCTATCCGCTCGCCTATTTCCTCAGCTTCCGCGCCGGCAAGTGGCGCAACGCGCTGCTCGTCGGCTTGATGGTGCCGTTCTGGAGCTCGTGCCTCGTCGCCTTTTACTCGTGGATGATCGTGCTCGGCAAGGAGGGCATGCTCAACGCCGCACTTCTGCGCTTCGGCTTCCTGTCCCAGCCCGTCGGCTTCCTCTACTCGCCCTTCGCCGTTTTATTGGGGCTCGTCTATTTCTACCTGCCGTTCACCGTCCTGCCCCTCTACGCGTCGCTCGAGAAGGTGCCGCGCTCTTACATCGAGGCCGCCTACGACCTCGGCGCGGGCCGCTGGACCGCCTTCTTCAAGGTTACCTTGCCCCTGTCGATGCCCGGCGTGATCGCGGGCTGCCTGCTCACCTTCATACCGTGTCTGGGCGACTTCTTGACCGCCGAAATCCTGGGCGGCCCGCGCTATTACCTGCTCGGCAACCTGATCTCGAACCAGTTCCTCATGGCCCAGGATTGGCCCTTCGGCGCCGCGCTGACGACTTTGTTGCTCGCCGGACTCGTCGTCGGCCTCTGGGTGTATCAACGCTGGGAGGAAAGCCTTTGAAGAAGGGCAAGGTCCTCTCCGCCTACATCGCCGGCCTTTACGGCTTCCTTTACCTGCCCCTGGCGGTGATGTTCATCTTTTCCTTCAACGACGCGCGCCGAAACGTGATCTGGCGCGGCTTCACCCTCAAGTGGTACGGCGTGCTGTTCCACGACGCCGAGCTCATGAAGTCCATGCTCGCCTCCCTCGAACTCGCCGCGGCGGCCGCCTTCATCGCCTCGGTGCTCGGGCTGCTCGCCTCCTACGCGATGGTGCGCCACAAGCCTTTCAAGGGCCGACAGGGCTACGCGGCCCTGCTCAATGTGCCGCTGATGATGCCCGAGGTGGCCCTCGGCGTCGGACTGCTTTCCTTCCTGGTGCGCGCGGGCTTCGAGCTCGATTTCGGCGCGCTCGCTTGCGCTCACGCCTTGATCTGCCTGCCCTACACGGTGGCGGCCATCAAGGCGCGGCTTAAATCCATCGGCGAGGCCAACCTCGAGGACGCCGCGATGGACCTGGGAGCGACCGAGCTTCAGGCCTTCCTCAAGGTGACCTTGCCGCTCGCGATGCCGGCCGTCATCTCGGGGTCCTTGCTCGCCTTCACCGTGAGCTTCGAGGACTTCGTGACCTCGTTCTTCATCGCGCCGATCGGCGTCGTCACCATGCCGATCAAGATCTACTCGATGATGAAGTTCGGCGTCACGCCGGAGATCAACGCGCTGTCGGTGTGCCTGCTCGGCGCCACCTTGATCCTCGTCGCCCTCAACGCCTGGCTCGCGACCCGCGCGGGCGAATCGCCGATCGCCTAGCGGCGCTCACTCGGCGGGCTTGTTGACCGAGAAGCACGAGTTCGCGCGCGACGCGCCCCGAGCCTGCTCCTCGGCGGTCGCGAGTTCCGGGTAGCCGCGCTTCCACGGGTCGAAGACGAGGCAGGAGCCGCCGGTCTTGCGGCAGACCTTGGCAAACATGTGCGCGCCGCTGTCGCCCAGCATCCCGACCGAGACCTTCACCTCGGTGTCGATGGCGAAGTGATCCTGCTTGACCGCGGAAAGCACCTCCTTCGTATCGGCCGCCCAATCGCTGCATGTGCCGCCCTGACGGCTCGCGAGTTCCTGCAGATCGACGAGGCGCTGGCGGGCGCTCTGCGCGCCGCGCGCGAGGCCGGCGTTGCCGGGCGCGTTTTTAAGGTCGGTCTCCGCCTTCACGAGGTCGCGCTGCGCCTCGGGAAGGGCGACCTTCTC
>JAYTIP010000223.1:0-5587 GCA_043731745.1 Elusimicrobiota bacterium
CAAGCTCGAGGGCCTCAAGCGCCACACCGGTGTGCACGCGGCCGGCACGCTGATTACGAAGGAGCACGTCGTCAAATACACGCCGCTGGCCAAGGGTGCCAAGTCCGACGTGGTGACGACGCAGTACGACGGCGATGTGTGTCCGAAATTGGGTCTACTCAAAGTCGACTTTTTAGGTCTGCGCACGCTCTCGATCATCGACGACGCGGTCAAGTTCGTGCTCAAGCGTCACGACCCCAAGTTCGACATCGACACGATCAAGATGGACGACGCCAAGACCTATGAAATGCTGCGCACGGCCAAGTCGCTGGCCGTGTTCCAGCTCGACAGCCAGGGCATTCGCGACCTGCTGTTCCGTATCAAGCCCACGGTGTTCGACGACATCGTCTCTTTGATCGCGCTGTTCCGCCCCGGCCCCATGCAGTCCGGCATGCTCGACATGTTCGTCAACCGCAAGCACGGGAAGGAGGAGGTCGCCTACGAGACGCCGCTGCTCGAGCCGATCCTCAAGGACACCTACGGCTGCATGGTCTTCCAAGAGCAGGTCATGGAGATCAGCAAAAAGCTCGCGAACTTCACGCCCGGTGAAGCCGACGGCCTGCGCAAGGCGATGGGCAAGAAGATCTTCGAAGACCTGGAAAAGATGCGCAGCAAGTTCATCACGGGCTGCGCCGCGAACAAGATCAAGGACAAGATCGCGACGAAGATCTACGACCAGATGGTGAAGTTCGGCGGCTACGGCTTCAACAAGTCGCACTCGGTCGCTTACGGCCTCGTCGCCTATCAGACCGCCTACCTCAAAACCAATTTCCCCATCGAGTTCATGACCGCGGTGCTCACCTCCGAGATCGGCCACTCGTCGATCGGCGCCGAGGACAAAGAAAACAAGCTCGTCACCTATCTCGAAGAAGCCCGCCGCATGGGAATGAAGGTGTTGCCGCCCTGCGTCAACCTGTCTGAAACGCGTTTCGACATTCAAGACGGCAACATCCGCTTCGGCTTGCTCGCGATTAAAAATGTCGGCTTCGGCGCGGCCGAGTCCATCGTGAATGCCGCGCGCGAGAAGGCGTTCGAGTCGCTCGATGATTTCTGTTCGCGCGTCGATCTGCACGCGATCAATAAGAAGTGCGTCGAGTCGCTCATCAAGGCCGGCGCGATGGATATCCTGCGCCCCGGCGAGCCCGCCGCCACCGCCCGCGCGCGACTGCTGTCCTCCGTCGACGAGTCCGTCGGCCGGCAGCAGAAGGTGAAGGCCGACCTCGACAAGGGCCAGGGCCTCTTGTTCGGCTCAGCGCCGCCGCCGCCGTCTTCGACCGCTCACGCCAATTCGGTGAAGCCGCTCTCCGAGCACGACACCTTGGCCTTCGAGCGCGAGGTGCTGGGCTTCTACTTCTCCGGCCATCCGTTGCTGTCGGTCAAAGCCCAGCTGCGCGCCACCGCGACGCACGAGGTGAGCCAGCTCACGCCCGCGATCACGACCCCCGTGCGCCTGGCGGGCATGGTCAGCAAGATGCGCAAGATGGTCTCGAAGAAGACGGGCGAGCCGTGGGTCATCGTCACCGTCGAAGACCTGACGGGCGAGATCACGACCTTGTGCTTCCCCAAAACCTACGCCTCGGGCGTCAACAATTTAGCCAAGATCGGTGCCTTCGTCGCCGTCACGGGCCGCCTCTCGTTCAAAGGCGAAGACGCGGGCGTCGGCGCCACGGCGGAGCTCATCGTCGACGAGATGACCGCGCTCGACTCCTCGGCCACCAAGTTCGCCAAGCGCCTGCGCCTGAAGTGCGACGCCACGGTCGGCACCGAGAAGCTCGAGGCCTTGCGCGACGTGCTCGAGAAGCACGAAGGCCCCTGTCCCGTCGCCCTCGAGCAGGAGACCTCCGAGGGGACCGCGATCCTCGAAGTCGATCAGCGCGTCATCCTCAATCAGTCCCTGTTCGAAGCCGTCGAGGCCATCCTGGGCGAACGCTCCTGGAACATCGAAGCCTCCGGCGCCCCCGCCGTCATCGCCCCCCGCAAGTGGGGCCCCAAGCCCGCCGCCTAAAACCGGTGCCTGACCTGAAGTTTCGGTCGTTTCGGCCCCAACCCACCGCTTAGAAGTTATCCCCAACGCTTTCAGCGCTGAAAGTGCTGGGGATAACTTCTCGTCTAATCCCTAATACACCCGCGAAGCAGTTTTATTTCCTCCCAACGCCGCAAGTGTCCGCTTGCTTCGGAACTTTTGACCCGATATTGATCAAGAAAATTAAGAATTTCCTCGACGGTCGGCTTCCGCCCTATTGCCAGCTCCACTTCTAAAATAGGCCTCCGAATTTCTTCATTCATTCGTTTAGTTTAACCCTCATTCTTTAGAATTTCCAGTATTAGGCCGATGGGCGTGTTGGGCTTGTGACTGGTGGCGAAAATGGGATAGAATTCCGGGCCGAGCCGCATCAATATAAGGAGAGGGAATGGCCGACATCAAGAAGCGCATTCTGGTCGCCGACGACGATCCTGATTTGTTGGATCTTCTCAAGATGGACCTCACCTATCAGGGTTACGAGGTTCTCTCCGCGGCCAACGGCAAGGACGCTCTCCAAACCGCCCTCAACGAGCAGCTCGACCTCGTTCTCCTCGACGTGATGATGCCCTACATCGACGGCTACCACGTCGCCTACGAGCTCACCAACAAGCTCGGCGCCAAGGCGCCGCGCATCATGATCATGACGAGCCGCGACACGGTCAAAGAGAAGGGCATCGCCCTGATGAGCGGCGCCACCGAAGTTCTTCAAAAGCCCTTCGAGATGGCCAAGTTGCACGACCGCATCAAGGCCGTGCTCGACAAGCCCCAATAAAACAAAGGATTTATCGATGAAAACCGCCCTTCTACTCGCCGCCCTCCTTCTGAGCGCCTCCGCCGCCCGCGCCGAGGGCTCGACTTCGTCCTCGGTCAAGATCAAGCCTAAGTCCTCCGCGTCGCACGCGACGAGCTCGGCCCGCGACGGCGGAATTCAGCCCGACACCGAACTCATCGACGCGCCCACGACCGCCGTGCTCGACAACTACGGCTACTCCGCGCGCTCGCGCTTCTACGCCAAGGGCGGCCTGCTGCAGTACCTCTCCTTCGGCGTGTACCCCGGCATCAACCTCGGCGCCTCGATGGCGGCCGACGGCCTGATCGGCGACGAGGAGCACGTGCGCATGCGCGCCCCCACGGCACAGGTGAAGTGGCGCTTCTACGAGGGCGACAACGAGATGCCGTCCTTCGCGGTCGGCTTCGACGGGCAGGGCTACCGCTACAACGTGACGGACCGGCGCTTCAACCAGCGTCAGCGCGGCTTCTACGTGGTCGCGACCAAGGAGCTCGGCGTCCCCGGCCTGCAGCTGCACCCGTCGTTCAACGTCTCCGACTTCGACAGCAACGGCATCTTCGGCTCTTTGCCGCTCTCGATCAACATCCGCGACAAGGCCGAGATCCTGCTCGAGTGGGACAACATCAACAACTGGAGCGACAGCCGCCTGAACATGGGCCTGCGCGCGTTCCTGACCCCGAACTTCCACGTGGACTTCGCCGTGCGCGCCATCGGCGCGGGCGGGACCTACGGCGACGGCGCCCGCAAGGGACCGGAGCGCATCGTCCAGCTCAAGTACAGCGGCTCGTTCTAATCTCATGGCCAAGAAAATCGCGATCCTCACCGGCGGCGGCGACTGCCCGGGCCTGAACCCGGCGATTCGCGGCGTCGTGCTCAAGGCGCACAAGCTCGGCTACGAGTGCCTCGGCATTCAAGAAGGCTGGAAGGGCATGATCAACGGCACGGCCGTGCCGATCGGGCCCGCCGACGTGCAGGAGATCATCGGCAAGGGCGGCACGATCCTCGGCACCTCGCGCACGAATCCCTACAAGAAAGAGGGCGGCGTGCAGGGCGTGCTCGCGAGCTTTAAAAAGCTCGACCTCCACGCGCTCGTCGCCCTCGGCGGCGAGGACACGCTCGGCGTGGCCAACAAGCTTTTCAAAGAGCACAAGCTCAACGTGATCGGCGTGCCCAAGACGATGGACAACGACTTGGACGCCACCGACTACACCTTCGGCTTCGACACCGCGGCCACGCTGGCGATGGAAGCCGTCGAGCGCCTGCGCGACACCGGCCGCTCCCACCGCCGCGTCATGGTCTTGGAAGTCATGGGCCGCCACGCCGGCTGGGTCGCGCTGTACACCGCGATCGGCGGCGGGGCCGACTACCTGTGCCTGCCCGAGCGCCCGGTCGACATCAAGGACATGTGCGCCAAGGTGAAGGCCGCGCACGCCGCCCGCAAGGTCGCGATCGTCGTCGCCTCTGAGGCCGTCGACATCCCCGGCGAGAAGAAAGAGGAGCAACTCGACGAGTTCGGGCACATGATCCTCAAGGACCGCGGCGTCGCCGAGCGCCTGGCCAAGATCATCGAGGCCGAGACCAAGATCGAGACGCGCACGGCCGTGATCGGCCACATGCAGCGCGGCGGGCCGCCCACGATGTTCGACCGAATTTTGGGAACGCGCGTCGGCGTGAAGGCCGCGGATCTCGTGCACGAAGGGAAGTTTGGAAACATGGTGGCGCTCAAGGGCGACGCCGTGATCGCCGTCAGCCTCGAAGCCGCGACCGCCAAGCTCAAGACCGTGACGCCCGAGTGGCTTAAATTCTCGGACGATCTGCTCTGACCCGGACCACGGAGAACGATGCCCGACGAAGAAGCGCGGTTCCAGCGTAAGACCGTCCTCGTCAAACGTTCGCTGCAGCTCAAGTACATCGGCATGGTGTTCTTGAGCGTCCTCGTCGCGTCGATGATCGTCGGCGGCGACGTGTACTACTCCCTGATGAGGGTCATGCTCACCGAGTGCCCCTCGGTCACCGACCGCGTGGTGCAGTTCAACACGGTCCTGCTCGTCAAGATCGCGCTGTACCTGGGCCTCATGCTGCTGATCTCGCTCTACGTCTCGCACCGTTTCGCGGGCCCGATCTATCGCTTCGAAAAGTCCTGCCAGTCGTTGTCGACGGGGGACCTGACCCACCGCGTCTCCCTGCGCACCGGCGACGAACTCATGGAACTGCAGGAAGAGTTCAACGGCATGGCCTCCGCTCTCCAGGCCCTGCTCCAGAAAGACCGCAACCTCGCCCAGCGGCTGTCCGAGCGCATCGAAGAGATCACGAAGCGCCTGCCCTCCGGCTCCGACGGGGTCCGCGAGGACCTCAAGGCGTTCAAGGTCGAGCTCGACCATCTGACCAAGTCGTTCAAGGTTTAAACTGCCCCGCTTACTCGCCGCCGCACTCCTCCTCTCGCTCGCCGCTTTCAAGGTAGCGGCGCAGCCGGCGCGCGCCGTCCCCGTCGAACGCGTGTACACGCTCGAGGAGACCTTGCGCCTGCTGCGCAACGATCCCAAGCTGCAGAGCGCCGAGCAGGACGTGATCATCGCCGACTCGCGCGTGACCGAGGCCAAGCTCCGCTTCCTGCCCGAGGTCGGCCTGCAGGCGAGCGCCACCAAGTTCGACGCGCGCTACCCGTTCGCGCTCTCCCCCGAGTTCCGCAGCCTGCTCTTGTTCCCCGGAGCCTCGAGCGAAAACATCTACTCCGG
>JAYTIP010000224.1:0-9859 GCA_043731745.1 Elusimicrobiota bacterium
GCGACGCGCGAGTATATCTCCCACCCCGGCGCCGTCGGCGTCGTGCCTTTTCTCGACAAGGACACGATCGTCATGGTGCGCCAGTACCGCCACCCCGTCGGCGAGGTGACCCTCGAGCTCCCCGCCGGAAAGATCGACCCGCGCGAGTCGATCCTCACCTGCATCAAGCGTGAGCTCGCCGAGGAAACCGGCTTCACCGCGGCCAAGTTCACGCCCCTCATCAAATATTGGCCTACGCCCGCCTTTGCCAATGAAGTCCTTCATCTTTTCACCGCGACCGGCCTCAAGCCCGGCAAAGTCGACGCCGACGACGACGAATTCATCGAGACCGTGATCATGCCTTTCAGAAAAGCCGTCGCCATGGTGAAAAGCGGGAAAATCCGCGATTCGAAAACCGTCGTCGGTCTCTTAGCGTGCGCGGTGGACCGTTGAAGCCCGAAGAGATCCAATCTTGGGAATCCTTTCTTAAACGAACTCCGCTGTTCTCCGGATTGTCGGCGGAGGATATCGGCAAGCTCGCCGCGCGCCTGCAGTTGCTCTCGCTGCCCAAGGGCGCGACGCTCTTCAAGCAGGGCGACGAGTCCGACGCGCTGTACCTGATCGTCTCCGGCCACGCGCGGCGCTACCGCCAGACCGGCGGCAGCGAGGCGCTCGTCTCTTACCTCAGCCGCGGCGATGTCGCGGGAGAAACGGGCCTGCTTTCGAGCGCCCCGCGTTCCTCGACGGTGCGCGTCGACGCGACGAGCGAAATCCTCAAACTGCCGCGCAAGGATTTCGAAGAAGTCCTGCGTGAGCACCCGACCATTCTTTTGCATCTGTCGCGCACGCTCGCCAACCGCCTCATCGAGGGCAGCCAGGGCGTCTCGCGCCCGTCGGCCGAGCAGGCCCGGCTCGTGGCCCTCGATTGCGCCTTGCCGCGCCAGGATCGCGCGCTCATCGCCTGGCGCCTGGGCGCCGAGCTCGCCGCGAACACGCGCAAGAAAGTCCTCATCGTCGACTTGGCGCCCGAGCCCGGCGACATCGCCCGCGCCGCCGGTCTAAAAGCTTCGCCGGCAGGCGAAACCGCGCTGCGCGCCGCCAACTTCCGCGACCCCGGCGCGATCTCCTCGCTCGCGCAGGAGCACCACAGCGGCGTGCACATCCTCTCCGTCTCGCCCGCGGCTTTGGGCGGACGGATGTTCGGTCAGCTGTATCTGTTCCTCAACGCGGTGCGTGACAGCCACGAGCTCGCCTTGATCTGCCTGGGCGGCCCGCGCGGCGACGTCGAACGCTCGACCTTGATCGAGGCCGACCTCATCCTCATGGCCGGCTGCGACTCGATGCGTCCGCAGTACCGTCACATGGAAGTCGAGGTGCCGCCGCTCGCCGAAGAGGCGCGCCGCCTCCTGCGGCTGTGGATCGGCGACCTCGAGCCCGAGGACGCTCCGCTGCTGCTCGGCGCCGAGCGCCTCATCGTGCCCTGGAGCGAGGCCGCCGCCCTCGCCTACGCGGCCGAGGGCAAGGCCGAGGCCGCCTTCGCCGTCGAGCCCAAGGCCGCCAAGGTTTTAGGGCGTCTGGCGCGCCGCATCGGCGGCGTGCAGGTGGGCTTGGCTCTGGGCACCGGCGCCGCGCTCGGCCACGCGACGATCGGCGTCCTTAAGGTACTCAAGCGCGAGGGCATCCCCGTCGACCTCATTGCCGGTACCTCGATGGGCTCGCTCATCGCGGGCTGCTACGCCGCCGGCTACGAGCCCGAGGAAATCGAACAGCTGGCGTTGCGCATCGACAAGGCCTGGGTGTACGAGAATCTGTTTTGGGACTTGACCGTCCCGCGCTCGGGCCTGTTCGCCGGAGAGACCTTGCTGCGCTTCATCCGCTCCTACATGGGCTCGCGCGAATTCTCCGACATGGACATCCCGTTCGCCTGCGTCGCCGCCGACATCGAGACGGGCGAAGAGGTCGTGCTCAAGCAGGGCCGCGTCGCCGAGGCGATCCGCGCCTCGTGCGGTCTGCCGCTCATTTTCGAGCCCACCCAACTGTCGGGACGCTGGCTCGTCGACGGCGGCCTCGTCAATCCCGTGCCCACGCGCGTCGTGGCCGACATGGGCGCCGACATCCTGCTCGCGGTCAACCTGACGATGCCCGCCGGCGAGCGCAAGACCGAGGTTCACGCGCGCCACGATCGTCGCTTGCTCGATAGCCCGCTCACGCTCGAGACTTTGCGCCAGGCCGCCATGCCCGTGCTTCCCAAAGCCTTCCAGGCGCCCAACTTCCTGGAGGTGTTCTTCCAGATGATCTACACGATGGAATACGAAGTGGCGCAGTCGCGCATGGACCTGGCGCACGTCACCATGTTCCCCGACCTCAAAGGCTTCTCCTGGACCGAGCTCCACCGCGCCGGAGAAATCATCCGCGCCGGCGAACTCGCCGCCGAAGAAGCCCTCCCGCGCCTCAAAGCGCTAATACCTGCCTTTCGCCCGTAACGCAACAACTAGGGGTCTGACCCCTGAAAGTTGCTTAGCGGCGGCCGCCCTCGGCGTTGACCAAGGACAGATGGGCGCCGGCGATGTCGCCGGAGGCGACTTGGCCGAAGATGGCCAGGAAGCGCGACAGCTTGCCGCGGCGCGAGGCGACCGCGCGGCCGTAGGAGGTGGAGGCGGCGTAGCGTGCGAGCAGGTCGTCGAGGATCTCGCGCCAGCGCGCCTGTTTGAGCACGGCTTCAGAAATACGAAGCGGCACGAGCCGGTAATCCGAGATGTCGCGCGATAAATTTCCGCGCAGACGGCCGTTTTCACCGGTCATCCGCTCGATGTCGGCGATTTTCGTGAGCCAGTCGTCGGAGCGCAGGGCCTCGAGGGAGGCGGTGGCGTTGGCTTTGAGCTTGGTCAGGCGCGCCTTGTAGTCCTCGCCGCGGCGCTTGTAGTTCTCGCGCGCGGGCGCCGCCGCCGGGACGGCGTCGATGAGGGCCAAAAGCTCGGCGGTCAGGAAGCCCTCTTCCTGCTCGATGCGGGACAGCTCTTCTTCAAGCGACGCCGCCGTCAGCCAGCGTGCCGCCTCGCGTTGCTTGCCCGACAGCTCGACGAGCAACGCCTTCGAGATTTGATTGGGGTCCTTGGCGCGAGCCGCCGCGTCCTCGAAGGCGGTGAGCGCCACGCGCGCGCGCTCGATGGCGGCGGAGCGCTCGGCGAAGCGCTTGTTGAGCTTGCCCGCGGGCACCTTCGCGAGCAGTTTCGCCTCGAAGTTCGGATCCTTGAGGTCGCGCTCGGTGAGCTGCACGCCTGCCAAGGTCGCGAGCTCCGCCAGCCGCGAGCGGCGCATGCGCTCCTCTAAATTGCCGAGGTCAAAGCGTAGGCCGTAGGCGGGATACGACAAGGTCGCGTAGTCGAGCTTGCCCGTCTCGATCAGCGCGGGCGCGCCCGGCGGGCGGCGTTGATTGAGCGCGCTTTGAAAGGCCATGAGCTGGGGTGAGTAGCCGCGGATGTTGCCCGCCGAGAGCCGGTCGTAGAACGAGGTCGCGAAGGACGCCGATGGGGCCGCGCCGCTTTGCGGCGTCGTTTTACCATCGGGGGCGGAGCCCGTGATCGTCTTGCCGCCCTGGGAGCCCTTACCCTCGAAAAGGTTTTTCAGCATCTCGCGCCGTTCTTCCTCGCCCACCTTCTCGTTCTCGTCGAGCTTCATGAGCTTGGAGGTCTTGGCGGCACCCTTGAGCACGCCCATCGCGCCCCGGTTGACGTTGTCGTTGCGCCGGTAGCTGGTGCCCACGCTTTTGACGATGTTGTTCTCGAAGGCGTGCGAGCCGGTCTCGTCGTCGTGGTTGAGCCCGACCGCGATCGAGGCCGCGGAGTTGGGATCGTTCTTGATCCAGGCCTTGATCTCCTCGCGCTTCTTGTCGCCGTCGGTTTGGCCGCTGATCGTGTCGCCGATGCGCGAGTGTAAAATGCGCTCGGCCAGCGCGGCCTGCAGATTGGGGTCGTCCTTGATCTGACGGCGCATGTCCTCGGTTTGCGTGGGCGCCTGCTCCTCGACCGTCTGCGGCACCGAGTTCGGATCGCCGTCGTCAGCGCGCGCTCCGGCCGAGAGCAGCAAGACCGCGAGCGCCAGGAACCTCATTTTGGGGGCCCGCCCGGGGCCGCCGCCGTCGAGGCCGCGAAGGAGAACACGTCGCGCCGTCCCGAGCGCACCACGCCGTCGTCGCCGATGCGCGCCAGACCCAAGGTCAGGTCGCTCGTCTCGATGTCCTTGCGCGCGTTCGTCCATAGGTCGAAAAAGCTGTGTGTGTCGCTTTTGTCCATCACGCCCCAGCGAGCGACCATGTAGCGCCCGCCGGGCGCTAGGCCGATGCTGATGAGGCGGGGAAATCCCCCGGCGTGAAGCTTGACCGTCCCCGTCCAGTCGCGCGCCTCCACGCCCCAGGACTCGCCGAAATGACAGGCGATGAGGACCATCTTCGAGTCGTTCGAGAAAACGACGGGATCGCCTTTCTCCGGCCAGTCCACGGTCTCGTCGTGCCACAAGGTCTGCGCCTCGGAGCCGATGATCTTAAGCGTCCGGCGCGACTCGAGCAGCTTGTCGCGCGACGGGTTCCAGGTCAGCTTGCGCTCGAGCGTCCAGGCCGCGCGTCCGTCCGGAGACGGCTCGCCCAGCACCTCGCGCGTGGTGGCGCCGTTCTCCTCGCGCAAAAGCCCGATCTCGGCGGACAGCTCGCCGTTTTTGTCGTAAAGCACGAGCGACTTGCCCTGCTTCGACCAGCCCGGCGCGGAGCGCGACACGGCCATCTCGGGCAGCACCGGCGCCTCCGAAGCGAGGGCGGGGAGCGCCAGCAAGGCCGCGAGCAGTGGCGCGATCATTTTTTAGGCGGGGCCACTTTTTTTAATTCCTCGACGAACACCTTGCCCTTCACGCGTGGAAACCCGCGCACCTTCCACGGCTGGGCGATGGCCTGCGTCGAAAATCCGGTGGGCGCGTTCACGCGGTAGCGGATCGTCACGTCCATGCCCTTGGGCACGGGGTCGAGGAATTCGATGACGTAGCCGCCCATCGGCTTTTCCCCGGCCATGACGCCCACGGCGAAAAACTTTTTAAAGTCGAATTCGGGCGCGTCTTGGCCCAAGGTCAGCCACAGCCGCGTCCAGCCGGCCTCGTCGGTGATGACCTGCTGCTCGGCGTCGATGGGTCCGCCGTACTGGCCTTTCCACTCCATGGGCTTCTCCTTCTTGGCGTGAACCGTCATCGCCGGCGCGAGCAGCGCCAGCACGAGCGCGAGCTTAATCATGAGATCCTCCGACGACCAATGTCGGCATGCGGATCGTGGGTTGGCCGTCGCTGACGGCGACGTTCTGCCCCTCTTTGCCGCACACGCCGATTCCCCAGCCGATGTCCCAACCGACGCGGTCGATCGAGCGCAGGGCCTCCGGCCCGACGCCTAAGAGGTTGGCGTCGCGGACAAGACAAGTAATTTGTCCATGCTCGATGCGCCAACCTTCGTCGACTTCAAACACGAATTCTCCGCTCGCCGTGTCCACTTGCCCGCCGCCCATCCGGGTGACCAGCAGCCCGTTCTTCACGGTCTCGATGATCTCCGCCGGGTCGTGCTTGCCGGGAGCGATGTAGAGGTTCGACATGCGCGGAATTGGCCGTGCTGAAAACGATTCCCGGCGGCCGTGGCCGTTGGAGGAAATTCCTTCGCGCAGCGCCGTGGCGCGGTCATAGAGAAAATCGGAGAGCACGCCGTCTTTCACCAACGCCGTCGGCCGCGCCACCGTGCCCTCGTCGTCGAACACGAAGGACCCGCGCTGATACGGCAAGGTGGGATCGTCGACGACTGTGATCGTCTCGGGCGCGACCGCCTTGCCCTTTTTGCCGCGGTACGCGGGCGACGATCCCTCCTGCACGTGATCGACTTCAAGCGAGTGGCCGATCGCCTCGTGGATGAAGGTGCCGCCTGCGGCGGCCGCTAAGACGACGCACATCTCCCCGGCCTTGGCCTTGGGCGCGTCGAGCTTCGCGAGCGCGCGCGCCGCCGCGCGCCGCGCCGCCGCGGCGACCGCCCCGTCGTCGAAAATCTCGAAGCCGCGCTGAGCCCCTAAGACTTCCATGCCCGTCTGCAGCATCCCGTCGCGCTCGGCCACGACCGACACCGATAAAGTCGTCGACACTCGCCGTTGCGAGTGGTCCGTCCCGTCCGAGTTGAGCACGCGCGTGTCCTTGCGCCGGTCCGAGTAGGTGGCGGTCACCTGGCGAATCAAGGGGGAAAGCTCGCGCGCCGCGCGGTCGGCGTCGCGCAGCAGGGCGAGCTTACGCTCAAGCGCCACGCAGGACGGATCGAGGCGGCACATGGGCGAGGCGCGCTTGGCGGGCGCGAACTCAGGACCGCGTGTGAGCCCGCCCGGCAAAATGCGCGCGCGCAGGCGCGCCGCCGCCTCGGGTGAGAAATCCTGGGCGCTGGCGAAGAAAGTTTCGAGATGGGCGCCCGTTTTTTTCAACAAACGCAGCCCGAGCCCGCGCTCGGTGCCGGTGCCGAGATCGCGCACCGCTCCGTCCTCAAGTCGCGCCGAAGTCCAATCCGAGGACTCGAAGTACACCTCGCCGTAATCGCCGCCCGCCAAGGCCGCGCCGTACGCGGAAGCGTCCCCTCCGAGCCGGTTCATGCGGCGTCCCTCTTGCGCGGCAAGGTGATCGTGACCTCGGACCCCGCCCCGAGCTTGGAGCGCAGCACCGCGTTGCCGCCGTGCAAGGTCGCCACCTTGCGCACGAACGCGAGGCCCAGCCCCATGCCTTCCTGCTGTCCCGTGAAATCCTTTTCCACCTGGTGAAACCGGGAAAACACGCGCTCAAGCTCCTCGGGCGGCACGCCGGGGCCGGTGTCGGCCACGGTCACCGCGGCCCACCCGCCCTGCGCCTCGGCACGGACCACGACCAACGGCGCCTCCTTCAAATTGAACTTGATCGCGTTGTCGAGCAGGTTCTTGAGCGACTCGACGATCAGCCGCCGGTCGGCGTCGAGCGTGATCCCGGAGGGCGGCGCGTCGATGACGGCGCCGCGCGCGGCGATCTTTTCGGACATGGACCCGACCGCCTCGGCCACGGCCGAGTCAAGCGCAAAGGGCTCGACGGAGATCATCACATCGGGGCTTTCGATGGTCGTGTAGCTCAGCAGCTTGTCGACGAGCTCGCTGACCTTACCGCCCTGCGCGCGGATGGTGCGAATCGCCTTGCCAGCCAGCGGATCCTTGACCGGGTCGATCTCTTCCATCAAAATGTCGGCGAAGCCGGTCACCGCGGCGAGCGGCGTGCGCAGCTTGTGTGAGATGAGCGACAAGAAGGTCCGCTTGAGCTTCTCCTGGCGCCAGCCCTCGGTGCGGTCGCGAAAGACGAACAGGCGACCCTCGCTCTCCCCGAGCGGCGCGCGCGACACGCGCCCCTCGAGCACGAGCAAGGTCGGTTCCTTGCGCACCGCGGCGAAGTCCGTCACGGGCTTCTCCGCCCGCAGCAGCTCCTTAAGCGACGGCGTGACTCCCATCGTGCCGAGACCCTCGGCGATCGTGGTCTGTTCCCCGCCGAAGAAGGCCTTGGCCGCGTCGTTGGCGAGCAGGATCCGGCCCTCGGCGTCGGTGAGCGCCGCTCCGTCGGTCATCTGCTCGAAAATCGTCGCGAGCTTGAAGCGCTCCTCGCGCAGGGACGAGAACAGCCGCGCGTTGTCGATGGCGACCGCCGCCTGCGAGCTGAACGCCTCGAAGGCCCGCACATCGGCCTCGGTAAACGCCCCGCCGCGCTTGTTGATCGCCTCGAGCACGCCGACCAGGCGTCCCTTAATCAACATCGGCACCGCCAGGATCGACCGCGTCGTAAACCCCGACTGCGCGTCCATCGAGGGCGACCAGCGCGGATCCTTGCGCGCCTCGCTGATGATCTCGGCCTTGCGGCTTTGCGCGACCGCCCCCGCGATCCCCTGCCCGAGCTTGAGCCGCACCTTGGCCGCGTCGGGCCCGAGCCCCAGCGCCACATCGAAGTACAGCTCCTGGGTCTTCTCGTCGAGCAGCAGCAAAGACGCGCTCTCGGCGTCGACGACCTTGGTCGCGAGCTCGAGCACGGTCGTCAGCAACTCACCCAGTTCGAGCTTGGACGACAACAGTCGTCCCACCTCGAGCAACAGCTCCAAAGTCTGGGCGTCGTTGGCGGCCATAGCCTTAAGCTACCAAATCTCCCTTCGGGGGGTCCTAGGGTCCACGAGCGAAGTATAAGAGGAAGCGCCAGGGAGCGCAAGTCAGGGATGTTACGGCTGCGGGTGCTTGCTGCGCAGCCTTTCCAGGTGCCTGGCCAGGAGCAAAACCTGCGCCTCGTCACGCGCCTCCTCGCTCACCTCCGCCTCCTCCGTGCGTCGCAGCCGCGCCAGCAGCCGCTTCCCGTCCTTCTCCGGCGAATCGTTTTTCATGTTCACACCTCCTGTCCCTAACAGACGATTGAGATCGCAAAAAGTTCCAGGTCTTTACACGCCGCGCCGAACCCGTTATGCTTGCCGGGTGAGATTTCTCCTCCTGCTTCTGCTCGCCGTGCCCGCCGCCGCCCGTCGCCCCAAGCCGAGCGACCTCGTCAAATCATTCGAGGCCGCCAAGGTCGACGAGCGCGTGCGCATGGCCGCCACCTTGGGCCGCATGCGCGAGCGCAAAACCACCGAGGCTCTCATCAACGCCTACGACATCAAGCGCGGCAACCCGCGCGAAAGCGCCGCCGTCATCGAAGCCCTGGGCCTCACCGGCGACCCGCGCGCCGTCGAGCCGCTCGCGACCGGCTGGGACTACCTGCGCTCGCTCATCCTCCAAATGGGGGAGCTGCCCGGTAATCTCCAGGTCCTGCGCTGGAAAACCCTGGACGCGCTCTCCCGCGTCGGCGGCGAACAGGCCGTGCGCATTTTGTCGGAATCCCTCAACGATCAAGACCCGCGCGTCGTCGAAGAAGCCGTGCGCGGCTTGGGCCGCCTGCAGATCAAAGACTCCGTCCCCGCGCTTCAACAGCTCGCCTCGGGCGCTACCGGCAACCTTCTCCAGGCGATCCTCGAAGCGCTCGGCGACATCGGCGACAAGCGAGCCCTCTCCACCCTCGACCAGGCCGCGACCAATCCCGACAAGTTCATCGAGATCGAGGCCGCCTACGCCTTGTCCAAGCTCGGCAAGAAAGACGCGCTCGCCCGCCTCGAGGGTTTCCTCAAAGGCGACCCCGGCGAGGACAAAGCCGGCCTGCTCGCCGCCTACTACCTCGTCAAGCTCGACAAGGACGCCGGCCTGCGCCACCTCGAAGACATGATGAAGCGCCCCGACAGCCCGCTGGCCCCGCTCGCCGCCGACACCATCGGTAAAACGGAAAATCCCCGCGGCGTTCTCGTCCTCATCGAAGCCTCGAAGGCCCCCGACCCCGGCGTGCGCTTAGCCGTCGCCCGCTCCTTGGGCCGCCTCGGCGGCGGCCGCGCCGTCACCGCCCTTAAAAAGCTCCGCTCCGACACCAACCCCGGCGTGCGCTCCACCGCCATCAACGGCCTCGCCGATCTCGGCGAAATCGACTAGTCCAAAGACCGTTACTTTTTGGCGCTAGCCGGCCTCCAAGTCCCGGGGTTACCCTGGGGGTGAAGCAAGGAGGCCTTATGAAACCCAAAAAGGAGCATTCGGGCGAAGACTCGGCGTTGGAGAAAGCCCGCCGCGACCAGGCTCATTCGGGCAATCCCGACTCCAGCTCTGACTCCGGCGACAGCGACGAGAAGTCCGACGACAAAGCGGGCGACGAAGGGGTCGACGACATCGTTCATGACGACGCCGACCGTGACGACGGGATGAAGAATCCCGGCGCCTAAGTAAAAAGGGCAGGGCGGCCAACCGGCGCCGCCCTGCCC
>JAYTIP010000225.1:0-5203 GCA_043731745.1 Elusimicrobiota bacterium
GCCGGAGAGCTCGGGGAGCTCGCGCAGGGCCGCGCTCATGAAGCGTCCGGCCGCGCCGGCCGCCGGACGCGAGCCGCGGAATTTAAACGCGTGAACCAAGGACGCCGCCGGACCCCGGTGTGACGCGGCGGCGCGTATCAGCCGGCAGGCGAAGCGCCTGCTCCGGCAATCCACGCAAAACGGAGGTCCCGCGCGCCGGCCCGCGCAGCGCACGCAGGCCGGCCCGGGCGGCGGGGGCAAAGCGCGCGCGCACGCCCCGCACAACGGACCCGCGTCCGTCGCCAGGTCCTCCCGGCAGTGGACGCAGGCCCGCGGCAGGAGGATATCAAGCGTCAGGTTCCACCAGCGGCCCACCCTAACAGACGATTGAAGGCGCGAAAAGTTCCATGCCCTTGCCCCCGGGTGCTTGCCGGGGCTACACTTCTGGTGATTCGTCCCACAGGGAGACCGCATGAACCGCCGAACGATTCTTCTCACCGCCGTCGTCGTCGCCGCGTGTTCCGCGCCCGTGCGCGCCTGCCTGAACGGCTGGGATTGCTGCAAGTGGGACGACCCCAAGCATCAGACTCCCAAGTACGTCGTCGGCCGCATGCTCGAGCCTTTCCCGCACACTCCCGCCGGCCTGCGCCAGGCCCTGCCGATCATCAACGCCGTCTATCCCGAAACGACGATCCTTCCCGGTAAGGGCGATAAAATCCATATTCCTTGCGTCGGCACGATCGATGTCATCGTCGCGGCGGGGGAGGGCGGTAAATCCTGGTGGTGGGGACCGGTTAACGACGAATGCGGCAAGTGCAAGCCCAATCGCTGCGAGGAGGTTTCCAAGAGCGTCAAATGCGGCGGCTCGAGCGGAGGCTCGACCGCGGGATCGGGGACGACCTACACGGGCGGGGGCGGCGCGGGCCCCGGCATCGGCTGCGGCGGCGTCAAGGTGCCCGAACGGCTTTCCGTCGTGCAGCAGACCGCGCAGGACAACCCGGAGGAGTGGAAGGCCAAACTCAATCCCGAGGAAGCCGCGTGCCGCGCGGATTCCCGCTATCTCGACGCGGTCGTGGACAATCTGCGCCGTGAGGATCGTCGCTGGGGCTTCAATTGCAAGCGCGGCGACTGCAACAATCCCTCGCACGACGTCATCGCCTATTATTTCGGAACGGGGGAGCCCTACGAGGGCGCGCCGCAGGTGATGCTCGTCGACATGATCTCTTCGAGCTGCGCTCCTGACGCCAAGCCTTCCTGGCAGCCGCTCGAGTTCGGCGAGGGCGCGGGTTGGACCAGCAAGGGGAGATTCCCGAGCGGGCCCAAGCAAGACATCAAGGTTCATTGTCCCAAGGGTTCCTCAAAGGGCTCCTCGCCCTCCATCGCGCCGCTCGGCGGAGGTGGAGGCGGAGGAGGAGGAGCGGCCCCGTCTTCGTCGAGCGCGCCGAACTCCGCGCCGCGCTCAAGCGAGCCGCACGGCATCATCGGCGGACGCAACGACAAAGGCGCGCCGAAGGTCGAAGGCCCCGGAGCCGCCGACGAGCCGCCCGCCGTCGAACCCGCCGACGAACCCGCTCAGTAAGCCGGGGAGTCCGGAAAGAGGGCGCGCTCGAGCTTCTCGGCGTCGCGCGCTTGTTCGCGGTCGCCCAAGGCGAGGCTCGACTCCCGCAGCACGCGCAACCCGCCCGGGTAATACGGGTTGAGCCCGACGGCCCGCCTCGCGCTGTCCTGTGCCGCCGCCATGTCCCCGCGCTGAAACTGATTCTGGGCCAGCACGCCCCAGGCCTTGAAGTGGTTCGGGGCGCACACGACGGTCTGTTCGTACAGCGCGCGCGTGTCGCGGTAGAGGAAATTGCGCTGAAGCGCGACGCCGCCCCAGACGAACGCGACTCCGGCGAGCGCCACCGCCGCCGCGCGTCCCCGCGCGGCGAAGGCCGCCGCCAGCGCGAGCCCCGCCGCCGAGATATAGAGGAAGCGGTCGGCCACGAAACTGTCCATGTAGGATTGCGCGCGCTGGATCTGCGGCAGCACGCCTAAGCCGAACAACACGAGTCCGAACAGGACCGCCGGCCGTCGCCGCGCGGCCCACAGGGCGAGCAGGTAAAGACCGGTCAACGCGTGCCAGGCGGGTCCTTCAGGCGCCGTTCGCTCCCGACACAGAGGGTACGGCCACAAGGCCGTCTTCGCGTACCAGCCGAAGAGCAACGAGGGGGAGTGGGGCGAGGGAACCATCGCGGACGCGCCCAAACCGACGAAGCGCCACCACAGATACATCGTAGCGCCGAGCGCGAAGCCGAGGCCCGCCCGGCGCTGTAGGTCCGGGCGTTTTCGCCGCGCGAACAGCAACGAGTAGGCGGCGTAAACGAGCGGCGCGAGCAGGCCCGTTTCCTTGCTCAAGACGGCGAGGCCGAAGCACGCCGAGGCGCCCGCGATCGCGCGGCGTGAGCCTTCCTCGAGCGCGCGCGCCCAGCATAGAAGGCCGGCCAGGATGAAAGCGAAGGCGAACAAATTGCCCTTGAAGGACGACACGATCAAGGTCTCGGCATGCGTCGGAAACAGCGCGAACAGGAGCGCGGCCAACCAGGAAGTCTCGGCCGAGCCTCCGAGCCTTCGCGCCACGCGCGCGAGCAGGAAAGCGTTGAGCGCATGGAGCGCGATCCCCGCGATCCGGTACGCCGCAGGCGCGCCGTGCGCCGCGTAGTGAAACAAGGTGATCAACGGCTGATAGGTGCCCTCTCCGGTAAAGGAGAGGTATTCGCGAGACAGCAGGCCGCGCAGGAACTCGCCGAGCGGCAGGGAGAAGATCGCGGCTCCCGACACGAAGACGCGGTCGTCGCCGAACACGGGCGCGGTCAAGGTCGGAGCGTAAACCAAGGCGACGGCGGCCCCAAGCGCCCAGGGCGCGACGGTGTCGAGGTCCGCGACGCGCTTCATGAGTCGATTATTCCAAAATAGTAGAGTGCCGAGGATGAATCCGCGATGGACGCTTCCCGGGGGAATGCTGCTGGCCTTCGCCTGGCACGCCGCCCTGCGATTGCACGGCCTGCGCCTGCCCCTGCTCTCCGACGAGGGGGAGTACGCCTACGCGGCGCGCGTGTGGTCGGCGGGCGGGCTGCCTTACCGCGACGTCTTCAATCAGAAGCCTCCAATGACGATCGCGCTTTATCGCCTGTGCGCCGCGTTGTCGTCTTCGCCGCAGGCGCCGCGCTACGCCGCGATTCTCGCGGTTTTCCTCACGGCGCTGGCGCTCCTGCTCCTCTCTCCCAAGCGTTGGAGCCCGGCGGCGCGCCTTGCCGCGCCGCTCGCCTATTGCGTGCTGAGCACGACCCCCGTCGGTGACTTCGGCTTCGCGGCAAATACCGAAGTGTTCGCCGCCGCGTTGACCGCTTGGTGCGTGTGGGCCGCGTCGCGCGCGGCGGATTCGCGCGCTCCGTGGTGGTCGCTTGCGAGCGGCTTGCTCGCCGGTGCGGCGATCATGACCAAGCAAACCGCGCTGTGGCCCGTTCTGGCCGCCGGGGTTCTCACGGTCTGGCGCGGCGGACGCCGCTTCGACGCGCGCGCCGCCGCGAGCTTCGCCGCGTCCGCGGCCGTCGTGCCGCTCACCTGGGCAGGCTACTTCTGGGCGCGCGGCGGACTCGGCGCGCTCTGGGAATGCACGGCGTCGGGAAACATGCGTTACGCCTCGCTCGCGGGCTTCTCGACGGTTTTCGAACAGGGCCGCTTCTTCGCCATGGAGCTGGCGCCCGATTTCCTCAAGGCCAGCGCGCCCGCCTGGCTGCTCGCCTTCGCGGGCCTTCGCGGTCTCAAGACGAGCTGGGAAAACCGCGGCGAACTGACGGCCGTGCTGTGGCTGGCCGGCGCCTTGCTCGCCGCCGCGACGGGACTGCTCCTGTTCCCTCATTATTTTTTGCAGGCCGCGCCGCCTCTGAGCCTGGCCGCCGCCTACGGCGTCGAGCGCCTGGGGCGCCGGTCTTCGCGCTGGGCTTGGGCCGGCTTGGCCGCGCTTGCGCTGATCCCCGCCGCCGCGCAAGCCGATTTCTACTTCGCCAAGAGCCCCGAGTCCGTCGCCAAGGACTTGCTCTACCCGAGCCCGCTGCTCGAGGCGCGCTGGCTCGGCGGCTGGCTTAAGGAGAACGCGCCGCCCGGCCGGCCGATCTGGGTGTTCGGCTCCGAGCCGCAGATCTACTGGTACTCGGGCCTGCGCGCCGCGACGCGCCACGACTTCGTTTACCCGCTTACGATGTTCCCGAAGAATTCGGCGCCGCTCGAGGCCGAACTCGCCGACCTGCTCGTCGCCAAGCCGTCCTTCGTGGTCTACATCAACCAACCCGTCTCGACCTTGATCGGCTCGATGCTGGGCCTGCGCTTTCGCGATCACATCCGAAACTGGCTCGAGACGGATTACCGTCTCGTGGGATTCGTGCCCGTCGGCCGCGACCCGGCTCCGGTCGCGTTAATGCCCGCGTCCCGCGCGGATTGGCGGGTCGCCGACCGGATCTACGTCTTCGCGCGCGCCAAGCCTTAGCTAATCGGCGGCGAAGCCGGTCTTAGTGAAAAGCGCATCGGGCAGGCCGGTGTTCGTCTCCGCGCTGACGACGCGCAGAGTCGAAACGCCGCCGTTTTCGCCGGTGGCCTCGGTCTTCACGACGCGCTTCGTCGAGCGGTCCACCCAAATCTTGATCTTGCGCGCCGGCTGCTTCTTCGAGGTCAGCGCAAGGACCCACTGTCCCAAGGTCGTTTCGACGAGCGCCGGCGTCCAGGACGCGGCGTAGGGCGCGGCGTACAGATCGCCCGTCATAATATCAGTTCCGAAAAACGACTGGCTTTTTCCGTCTGGCCCGAGACGGCGGACGCGCCTCCCGAAAGCGGGCAGCACGGCGTAGGTCGTATCAGGGCCGCTGAAGAACAAGGCGAAGCCCTTGGCGTCGGCGGGCCCCGTGACCGTCAGGACGGTATTAACGCCTTTGACGCGCGTCTTCAAATCGAGGGAATTCTTCGTCGTTCCGTCGGCGGCGCTGACCTCGAGCGTCTGGACGAGCGTGGCGTCTTGAAGCGCGGCCGCGGTCGCGTCGACTTCCTGAAGAATCGAGTCGGCTGCGGGATTCTGAGCGGATGCGCTCAGCGGGAGTACGAGAAGTGCGAAAAGGAGGGGGGTTGTCATAGGGTGGTAGGATAGCAACCCGCGCGAGAAAATATTTCTTCCGGCGACGCGAATAGACCGTCAGCC